>JAQUSX010000127.1 GCA_028710055.1 Clostridia bacterium
ATATTCCCAGCCGTGATTGCGGTGGCTGTTCGGTTTTTTCGCCTCGACCGTCAGCACCGTATTTAAAAGCAAAACTCCCTGTCTTGCCCACGGTGTAAGATCGCCGTCACTTAGTTCAAGCTTGCCTGTATCTCTTTTTATTTCGTTAAATATATTTAACAAAGACGGCGGCAACGGAGAAACGTATTTCGTCACAGAAAATGCAAGCCCTACTGGATGTCCCACGGTAGGGTAAGGGTCTTGCCCCAATATTACGACTTTTATTTCACTCGGCGAAACCAAGTCAAACGCGCGCAGTATATTTTCGGCGCGCGGCAAAATGTCTTTTGTTTTGTATTCCGTTTGCAAAAATTCTTTTAAGTCGCAAAAATACTTCTTTTGAAATTCGGGCAGGAAAAGCTGTTCCCACCCGTTATAATCCCGTTGTACCACTTTAATCTTTTTATAAATCCGCTACTACTATCATGCTATCAGAAACGCAGCATATTGTGTCGCCTTCGCCGAGAGTTATTTTTGTTTCATTTTTAAATTCGGTAACTAGACCGTTATAACGCACGTTAAAATCTTTTTCCTTGTCAACCGCGTTTCTAAGAATATACGAGCCCGGTTTTATTTGTCCGTTAACGCCTACTGTATATGTAACGTTACGAGGAATAGATACAAACATTTCGTTTTGCTTATTAAGTAACGGTTCAGCAAAACTTGATTGCTGGGTTTCAAGGTCTTTGCGGGGGTCGGCGTGTTTGCGTACTTTTGAGTATAATATCAAACCCAAAATAACGACCGCCAAAAGCAGCGCGCCGATAATAATATACAGCCATTCAATCAATGTGAGAGAGGCGAAATTTAACATAATTAGGTTCTCCTTTAAACGTTTTATAAATTATATCACAGTAAAACGGCTTTTGTAAACATAATTAATTTTGACAAATATCAAGCTAGTGCTATAATAAAAGGTAATTAGGCTTTATTTATTATAAGGAGTATTTATTTTTATGAAAAAACTTATTAGACTGCCCCGATGGGGACGATGGTTGACGAGAATCGTTTTTACTCCTCTCGGAATGATACTAGGTTATATGGCGGCTGATTCGCTAATAACTCAGTACAATCTTTTATCCGATACTTCCGTTTTTTACATACCCGTCTGTTTTGGCGGCGCGATAGTCGGAGGCCTGATTTTACTTTTTGCCGGTCCGTTTGTTTGCAGATTAGTTTATGCCTCGGTAAATTTGGAAAGCCACGCTTACAAAAAATATTCTTCCGCTGAAATCGTGTCCGCTTTTATCGGACTTACGTGCGGATTGTTTATCGCTTTTTTGGTGACAAACCTTTATAATTTTATTCCCGAAGCCTATAATATTTTGACGATAACCCTTTCAATAGTTACTTATATCGGTCTTGGCGTAACGGGTATGATTTTGGGGCACTCGTATCTCAGCGGAATAATCGCTCCAAATTCCACCACAACCGTACTTACCCCAAAACTATTGGACAGCAGTATTTTGATTGACGGGCGTATTGTTGATATCGCGAAAACGGGCTTTATATGCGGTCCTTTCGTTATTCCTAATTTTATAATTAACGAAATAAAAAACGTCGCCGACAGTCCCGACGCGGTAAAGAGAAACCGCGGCAGACGCGGACTTGACGTTATCAAAACTTTGCAAAACGACAAAAGCCTTTCCGTCGTCATTGACGAAAGCGTCTTGGACGGCGACAACGAGGCAAAAATTATCGCTTTGGCAAAAGAGCTAAAGGGAGAAATAGTAACTGTAAACTACAATCTCACAAAACTCGCCGACGTTAAAAACGTAAAAACTCTGAATATTAACGACCTGTCTAACGCGATAAAACCCGTAGCTCTACCGGGTGAAAAGATAACCGTGGAAATAATTAAGCAAGGTAAAGACAAAGCGCAAGGCGTGGCGTTTCTTCCCGACGGCACTATGATAGTAGTCGAAAACGGCGGAGATAATATAGGCGAAACAAAAGACGTTTCCGTTGCCACTAGCTTGCAGACAAGCACGGGAAGGATTATTTTCGCCCGCATAGAGGAATAAAACTCGGAAACTTTAAGTTAACGCTCGTCGTTTTACGATAAGACTTTGCAAACGAAAGAATACTGGCGGCTTATATATTTTTTAAAAACAAATTCTGCATTGCGTAAATTACTGAAATTAAAAACAAAAAGGACTTAAATTTAAGTCCTTTTTTATTTACGTGTTTTTAAAATGTTTTACGCGCAAAATTTTACCGCTCGCGGTCGTTTAGTTCTTTTCTGTATAACAGCTCGTCCGTTTTATTAAATCCCTTTTGCTCGTATAAAACCCGAGCGTTTTTGTTGGCTTCGCCCGTTAATAAACGAAAGGATTTGATACCGAGCGCGAAAAAATAATCTTCCAAAAATTCGATCAGTCTGCCAGCGATGCCTTTACGACGGTGCTGCGCTTCGACGTACAGTTCGGTAAATTCCACATATGATTCGTCGTAGCAGAAAGAAGTCATTTTTTGCGCGCATAAAAAACCTACAACCTCGTCATTCTTTACCGCGACGGCAATCGTTTCTTGTTTGTTGTTTTCTATTGAATACGCAACGCTTTCGATGCTTTTTTTAACGCCGTTAAATTCATAATTGAGTTTTGACAACGTTTCCGCGTCGCGTTTTTCCGCAAATCTAATTTCCATTATTTAACCAGATTTCTTGCTTTTTCCAATATCTTTTCCAAAGTCAAACCGTATCTGACTTTGAGTTCTTCCGTCGTGCCGACTTCGCCAAGCTCATCGTTTACCGCTACATAGTCGCATTTTGTGGGAAACTCTTTACTAAGCAGTTCCGCCACCGCTCCGTATAGACCGCCGATATAGTTCGCGTTTTCCACAGTCAAAACTTTTTTCGTGCGTTTTGCCGACTCTAATACGGCAGCTTTGTCCAGCGGTTTAATGGTGTGCATATTGATAAGATTTACGTTTATGCCTTCGCCTTTTAGTATTTCCGCCGCCTTTACACAATCGGGCGTATTTATACCCGAGACGATTATTGTAAGGTCGTCGCCTTTCGTTAGCGTATCCGCTTTGAATAAATTAAATTTATAATCGCTGCCGAATACTTCGGGTACTTCTTTTCTCGCCATGCGAAGATATACGGGATTACTGCATTCGATTATCTGCGGCAGAGCCAGCGAAAGCTGCGTTGCGTCCACGGGTTCAAACACCACCATATTAGGCAAAGCCCGCATAGCAGCCACGTCTTCGAATGACATATGAGTGCCGCCGTTAGCCGCCGTCCACACTCCCGGATCTGTGCCGACAATAACGATTTTTTGCTCGGCGTAAACAACTGAAACGGCAATTTGGTCGAACGTGCGTCTTGCCAAAAACGGAGCGAAAGAATGAATAAAAGGAATATA
>JAQUSX010000128.1 GCA_028710055.1 Clostridia bacterium
GACGCCTTTTGGTAAAGCAATAGATTATCAAATTAACCTGATACCTGGCACAAGAGTAAATATTGATTTGATGACCTATGATGAACGTGAAAATATCGCGACAATAGTTGAAGTAAAAGGTCATAGAAAGAGTAACGGGGAAATTATTGAATCGGCTGAAACACTTTTACGATGCATCTTGGAAATAGAAAGCTATTACAGAATGCTGCTAAAACGAGAAAAGCAATTTCGAAAAACACATGTTGCAGGAGAAGGCATATATTACTTAAAAAAAATGAAAGAGTTAAGAAAAGGAATTTATGTGCCAATTAACTCGATAGCTTACGCGGAATATCAAGAAATGAAAAAAGGTTATCGACCATATTTAGCTGAACTTTGGCAAAAATTGAATATTAATTTTGCCATATATAATGAAAGAATAGAATAATTATTAATCGGTTAATATTTTACTAAAATAATTACTTTGCAATATGGAATATACAAGTTGTAATTTTAATATGACTGATTTTGCAAAAATATATAAAGGAAATGATAAAAAAATGAAAATAATTACAGGAATATTTTGGGTAATAGAAGAAAAAATAATTTTTAAAAAACACTACGTAGAAACAAACGGCTTTCCACAAATTAAAAACTGGCTGGACTATCCTTTATCTCATTATACAGTTTGGTATAAATTCTATTCCAAATTTTACCCTAACGCCGATTTCGCTACATTTCCGCGCGGGAGGATAATTTATAAAATAAACCAAAACAAATTTTTTTTGTATGCTGATAAATGTATCAAGACTGATAAGATTATAGAAATTATTAAACTTTTCAACCTCGAAAACGAGAATTACGAAATCAAAACTGACGAACACTATATGTGCGATAAATGCGTTAACAACTCCTATTTATTTTCAACTATATACGTTGCAAAGAGCGAAAAAAATGAAATAACCACCTGTCTCTGCTCTGAAAATGAAATAAAAGAAAGCAAAATTTTCACAGCAGTACAAAACGAAGCGTTTATAGCGTATTTTGATAGCTTATGTAAATATGACTTGCATAACAATAGTATTAAAGCTGTATGGTATGAAGATAGAAAAGGTTTGGAAAAGCCTCGACTTATCGAAATTTTTGGAAAAAACGCGCCTAATCTCGTTGGACGAAATGCATTCGCGAACATTTTTAAAATGACGGGAAGAATTGCGAATAGTGAAAACATGAATTTTGCCGAGTTTGCGAAAAATTTCGGCGTGAATAAAGAAAATACCGCGGAAAATATTGCAAAGTTGGAACTTACTGTTGCGGGTCTGGGAAAAATTATAAGCGATTACGAGGCGGATAATCTTTTAGCTGACAGTCTAGTTCAAATCAGATCTATCGCGGATTATGGGATTTACAGACGTTCAAGACTTGGTGAAAATATGTCGCTTTTGTATAAACACAACTGCCTTGAAGATATAAAGCAGCGTTTGCAGCGTGTATTTAATGCTATAGGTGAAAAAAATGAGAATGAAAGTTTGACTGAATATGAAATTAGCGATTTGAGTTTTGCGTTATATAAGGCGGCGGAAGATGTAAAAGATTACGACGGCGAAGACATATTTGCGAACCCATGCAGCTACGAATTTTCTAAATTTATAGAGTCTAAATATAAATATTCGTTACGCGTAAAAATTTTGAGAGGTGAGAATGAGCTTACGGGTAATCTGATTGAAATAGGCAACGGTTTCAATACTATTCTCACCGAATGCGGCCGTAGCCTTGAAAACGACCGCAAAGAACTTGAAGCTGTTGAAAAAGAAGTGCTGAGCAAAAAATATAATGCGGTAATTGTTTCTCACAATCACATCGATCACGACGGATTAATAGGTATGGTAAATAAAGATACGCCTGTTTATATTGGAAAAAAAGCATTGGAATTATGGAAAATTCAAAATCCCGATTTAGACTCGGATAATTTTGTAACTTATCGCGACAACGTGCCGTTTTTTATCGGCACTAATCAAAACAAAATTAAGATAACGCCTTTTTTGTGCGATCATTCCTGCCCTGATAGTTATATGTTGTTTTTCGAGTACAACGGTAGAAAGATATTGTATACAGGCGATTTTCGCAGCAAAGGAAGAAAAAATTTCGATAAACTTTTAAGCCTGTTGCCAAAAAATGTCGATACTTTAATATGCGAAGGAACGAATGAAACAGCAGCTAGAAAATTATTGGATGAAATAGCAGTGCAAAATAAGATAACAAGTATAATGAAAAATACCGATAAGCCCGTTTTTGTTTTGACTTCGACGACAAATATTGACCGCATAGTAAGCGTTTATAAAGCGAGCCGAAATAATGACCGCGAATTATTAGTAGATTTTTACCAGGCGAAAATATTGGAAAAAATGGGAGGATCGGTGCCTCATCCTCGAAAATTTAACAAGGTGAAAGTATTTTTTCCTTTAAGCTTAAAGTGGGAAAAAAAAGGTGATTTCACAGATTTTAGAGGACACACTAAGAGCATCACTGAAATTGTGGAAAGTGACGGCAAATACGTAATGCTTTTGCGTTCATCCATGTCGTCATTTCTAAGAAAACTGGATAAATACATTTGCTGTAAAGATGACAAAGGTTTAAAAGGAAGTGTTTTGGTTTATTCGATGTGGGAAGGCTACAAAACAAAAAATGACATGCGGAAATTTTTAAACGAAATTGAAAAATTAGGTATCGACAGCGTATCTATTCACGCCTCTGGACACGCTGACACAGAAACTATAGAAAAACTCATAAAAACTGTCAACCCAAAAAGTATTATTAGAGTTCATATATCTATGAAACAATGAATCAAGAATATTCTTTTTATCTAAATATAGAAATTTTACAATTTTTTTTGCTATATCTTAATTAAAATAAAAAATGCCTTACGCACAAGCTGCACGACCTGCGGCATACGTTCGCAAAACGTTGCATCGAAGCCGGGGTATCCTTAAAGACTGTACAAACATGGCTAGGACACACTTCTATTGAAATGACAGCTAACACCTACAGCCATATACAAAGAGAATTTGAAAAAACGGAAACAGAAAAAATCAATATATTATACCCTTAAATATACCCTTAAAAATTCCCAAAATCATAAAAAAATTATAAAATCATATGAAAAAAACAGCCGAAAATGGTTGTTTTCGACTGTTTTGGCGTACCCTAAGGGATTCGAACCCCCGGCCTTTTGGTCCGTAGCCAAACGCTCTATCCAGCTGAGCTAAGGGTACATACGCATATTCTCTTTAGCGACAATAAGCATACACCAAATGACGCTAATTGTCAAATCAAATACCATAAAATTATCAGCAAAAAACTTTACATCTATCAAAGTCTGTGTTATCATAAACAAGCCGACAAAA
>JAQUSX010000129.1 GCA_028710055.1 Clostridia bacterium
TCATAAAGCACAGCTCTGTCGCGATTTAGCCCGAACAATACATAATCTCGAATTGGAGTTCTTTCTTTTTTTGGCGCAAAATTAGTTTTATTTTGTATTTCCAACGCTCTAATAATGCTTTTTACATTATTTGGATGGATTTTCGCCGCTCGTTCGGGATTCGCGTCCGCAAGCTTTTTGTGCAAAGCGTCTTTTCCGTTCTTCTCGTAATAATCCCAAAGCTCCTTGCGTAAATTTTGCGTTTCGTCAGTAGCAGGAAAATCAAGTCCGTATATCAAACTCTCAAAATACAATCCGGTACCGCCGACGACAATCGCGTCGGGATTTTGCGCTAAAATTTTACCGACAGCGTCTGAGTATAAAAACGCGTTGTATTCGCAATCAGGCTCAATAACGTCAATCATAAAATGTTTTACTTGAGATTGCTCGTTTAATGACGGTTTTGCCGTGCCGATATCCATGCCTTTGTATATTTGCATAGAATCAGCTGAAATAATACATCTATTTAGTTTTTTAGCAAGAGTTAAAGCTACGTCGCTTTTTCCCACCGCGGTGGGTCCCGCTATACAAATCAATTTTGACATTTTTTTACCGAATTTATTTTTTAAGTTTGTAGATTTAACTAGCTACTTTTTGTTTTAGGTTTTTTGATATAATTTTCGTTATAAAATCAATATCTGTATGTGCTATATACGATTAAATTGAAATAAACTATATCCTAAAATAGGCTCTTATCCTAATAAATAACAAACATAAGTAAAAGAATTGGTCTCAAAACTAAATGATATTTAATAAGAGATGTAGCTTACCAGTTGATTTAATTGCGTTGATTTCAAATCTATTTTTATTTTTTGGGAGCCTTTCAAACAAAAAGCACTAAGGTCGCGCAAGAATAATTTTTACTATTATTCTAAACAATCCTTTTGAACCATTTTTCAAATTCGACGATACTGTAAACCACGACGATAGGTCGTCCGTGCGGACATTTGAGATTTTCCATATGGTCGAGTTCCGCCAAAAGCGAATAAACGTCGGCTCTGTCCAAAACATCTCCCGCTTTTACTGCCGCCTTGCACGCGCGCCGAGCCAATAAATCGGCTGTGAGTTTGCTTGTGCTCATATCGAAATAACGAATGTTTGTCAAAACTTCTTTTACGAATTTTTCCAAACTCATCCCCAAAAACGCTGCGGGAATAACGCTGAGTTTATAGGTATTGTGCCCAAACTCTTCTATCTCGAATCCGCCGTTCGCCAGATTGCCTATGTTCTGCTGTATGTATTCGTTTTCGCCGTCGGTAACGTGAAAAATATACGGCGCTATAAGCGGCTGTTTTGCAATAGTATTCGTCTCGTATTGCTTTAAATAAATATCGTATAAAATGCGTTCATGCGCCGCGTGCTGATCGATAATAAATAAAAAATCTCCCCTTTCCAGCATTATGTAAGTATCGAAAACGATACCGAGAAATTTTGCGTCCGAAAAAATCCCTTGCTGAGCTGTGCCGTCAACAAGTCTCGTTGGCTGTTCGACACGACTTCTGCTATCTATTTTGGAAAAATCTTGATTAAGTGGAATTTCGCCGTTAATATTTGCCGCGCGTTCATTTAGTTTTTTTTCAAAACTAATATTCGCGGCAACAGAAACGTCGCTCACATATTTGTCATTACCATTATTTCCCGCGTTTTCGTCTGCCTCGTCATAACTTTTTTTAGGGTTAGATTCAAAAGCTGTCGCGTTTTCTTTAATAGCTTTTGAAGCGGACCGAACAATATAAGAATTATTTTCGTCAATATTGTTTAAGCCGTGATTACCATTAATTCCTTCACTATTACAGCTTATTTTTTTTGAGTTATCTTTATTTTTGTTCAGTCTTGCCGAGATTAATTCCAAAGCATATTCCGCGCCTTGAGAATTATTTGGGGGGAACATAGAAACGTTAGCATATTTGTTTTCATTAATAGGTTCTGTTTTAATTTCAATTTTGCGTTTGTATTGTTTTGTAGCGTTTGCCAGAGTATCTTTTGCCGCTAAATATGCAGCCATAAAAACGTCTTGCCCGTATAAGAATTTTACTTCAAGTTTGTTCGGGTGGACGTTAACGTCTATTTCGTCATAGGGCAAATCCACGTATAACACGTAAAAAGGATATTGTCTTGTCATAAAATACGGGGCGTAAGCGTTCTTTAACGCGGCCGAAACTATGGCGCAATTAACGTATCTGCCGTTAATAACAACGGTCTGCGCGGTAGTATTAGCTTTTGAATAACTAGATTCCCCGATATATCCGTAAATTTTTACATTTTTTGCCGATGATTCCACCGCCAAGCAATTGTCAAGACACTCTTTGCCGTAAACTGTAAAAATCGCTTCTTCTATACCGCCGCCGGAAAAGTCGTAAATAATTTTGCCGTCTAGTACGTATTTTATTTTTATTTTCGGGTTTGACAAAATTAGCCTCGAAACAAAATTGCTTATCTCAGAGGCTTCCCTTGACGGGGTTTTTAAAAATTTTTTTCTTGCGGGCGTGTTGTAAAATAAGTCGCAGACTTCTATTCTTGTACCTGTATTCGCCGATACGGGTTGTTTTGATTCGATTTTTCCGCCGTTAATACTAAGGCTTAATCCAACGTCGTTAAGTTCTGTTTTTGAAACGACGATAATTTTTGACACCGAAGCAATGCTTGCCAAAGCTTCTCCGCGAAAACCAAGCGTTGAAATAGACGCCAAATCGTCGGCGGAAGAGATTTTGCTTGTGGAATGGGGTAAAAAAGCGTTAACAAGGTCTTTTTTTGTCATGCCAAAACCATTATCGTATACAAAAATGCGTTGAATACCGCCATTTTCTATCTCGATAACTATCTCAGACGCTTTTGCGTCAATACTGTTTTCAACCAATTCTTTGACAACCGAAGCGGGTCTTTCCACCACTTCGCCTGCCGCGATTTTGTTGTAAACTTCGCTTGTTAAAACGTTTATTTTGTCCATTTTTCCACCAAGAATTTTAGTAACTAATGTCTTTTATATTTTTTTAGCATTCCACTTTTATAAAAGTTGTTTTCTTTATAAATTTTCCTTTTTCCCAATATTCGTGTGCGTTTTTTAATGTTTTTAAAGTCTTGAACTTATTAAGCGAAATGAAATTTATTTAAAAATTTTGATTTTTTAACTTTTTTATCTTTTTACAGTAAATTCAATTTTTATTGGATTGGTAAGTTTTACGAATCATAATCTTTAACTTAATATTCGATATTCATTCTATATCGTTTTGCTTAAAAAATATTTTTCGTAAAACTTATTTTTGATTTATCATATCGACTAGATCTTTTAAAATTTCAAATGCCTTAATCGGCGTACAGTTT
>JAQUSX010000130.1 GCA_028710055.1 Clostridia bacterium
AAACTTCGCGCCGCTTTCAAAGACGGCGGCACGGTTACGGCTGGCAACGCGTCGGGCATAAACGACGGAGCGTCTTTTGTTTTGGTCGCAAGCGAAGAAGCGGTAAAGAAATATAATTTGAAACCTTTGGTTGAAATAATCTCAGTAGGTCAAGGCGGCGTTGATCCGCAGTATATGGGCCTCGGTCCCGTTCCCGCTATCAGAATGGCTCTTAGTAACGCTCAAATGAAACTCAGTCAAATGGAAGTTATCGAGCTTAACGAGGCTTTTGCGGCACAGTCGCTCGGCGTTGTTAAACTTCTTTCCGAAGAACACGATCTGACAGCCGACCAAATCCGCGCTCGCACAAATCCTCGCGGCGGCGCAATCGCTATCGGTCACCCCGTAGGCGCAAGCGGCAACAGAATATTGGTAACGCTTATTCACGAAATGATAGATATGAATAAAAATATCGGTTTGGCAAGCCTTTGCATAGGCGGCGGAATGGGTACGGCTATTATCGTTAAAAAAGCGTAAAAATATAAGTTTTTTATAGGAGAATTAGATATGAAATTATTAGATAAAATAGCTGTCGTAACGGGCGGAGCGAAAGGACTTGGCGCGGCTATGGCTCAGCTTTTTGCCGACGAAGGGGCGAAAGTTATCGCCGTTGATATGGTTCCGCTGACGTACACTAAAAACAACGTCGAATATTACGAGCTTAATATCACCGATTCGGCAAAAGTTCAAGAGTTTTACGATAGCATTATCGCAAAATACGGCAGAATTGATATTTTGGTAAATAACGCGGGTATCGCCCGCGACAAGATGACCGTGCGTATGACTGACGATATGTTTGACGCCGTTATCGCCGTCAACCTTAAAGGCGTATTCAATATGACGCGTCTTATCGGACCGCAAATGGAAAATATCGGCGGCGGCGCAATCGTAAATATTTCTTCCGTTGTAGGCATTTTCGGCAATATCGGACAAGCTAACTACGCGGCTAGTAAAGCGGGCGTTATCGGCATGACAAAGTCTTGGGCAAAAGAGTTCGCGAGAAAAGGCGTACCCGTAAGAGTAAACGCAATCGCTCCCGGTTACACAATGACCGATATGATAAAGACGGTTCCCGAAGACTTGCTTAAAAAATTCGCCGAACAAACTATGCTTGGTAGGCTTGGTCAACCCGAAGACATAGCAAAAGCGGCTTTATTCTTGGTAAGCGACGATTCTTCTTACATCACGGGTCAGGTTTTGGAAGTATCGGGCGGAATGAGACTGTAAAACAGATTTTAATAAAAAATGTAAACTATATTTAGGGGGCGTTTTTGCTCCCTAAATATTTTTTTGGTCATTATAATAAGAGCCGTTAACGGGTATACTCAAAAAAAAGTGAAGTCTACTATTAATAGAGGCGGATAGATAATTTTGAGAAATGTGTCTATTATCTTGTTTTCGTATTGAAAATCAATTTTCGCGGTGCTAAAATAAACAATAGTTTTTACGGCGGTTTTATATAACCGCCAAAAAAATGTATACTAATTTTATTTAGACAGGAGAAAAATTTTTTATGAAAATCAAAATAACGGCGGACAGCGTTATAGACTTATCGCCCGAAATGCTTAAAGACAAAGATATAACCTTGATACCGCTATTTATTACTTTGGGCGGAACGAACTATAAAGACGGCGTTGACGTTAACCCCAATGATATTTATGAATTTGTCGAAAAAAATAATCAGCTGCCAAAAACCGCTGCAGTAAGCGTAGATACCTTTAAAGCGATATTCAAAAAATACGTAAACGAAGGTTATTCCATTATTCACTTCGATATAAGTAGCGAAATGTCAGCGTCAAACAGTAACGCGAAAATAGCTGCCGCGGAAATCGGAAACGTTTTCGTAGTCGACAGCAGAAGCCTGTCGTCGGGCGTTGGTTTGCAAGTTTTGTACGCGTGCGATCTCAAGGATAAGGGACTTGACGCAAAAACAATTTACGAAAAAGTTTTGAAACGCGTAAACAGCGTTCAAGCGTCTTTTATTATCGACAAGCTCGATTACTTGTATAAAGGCGGCAGATGTTCTTCGTTGGCTTTGTTGGGCGCAAACCTATTGTCTATAAAACCCACGATAGAGGTGGTTAACGGTAATATGATAGTAGGCAAAAAATATATGGGATCACTCAAACGCGCTTTGGAAAAATACGTTCCCGATATTTTGACGAAATACCCCAATTACGACAAAAGCAGAATTTTTATCACTCACACAAAGATAGACAATGGCATTATCGAAAAGGTAAGAGAATTAATAAAACAATATGCTGATTTTGACGAAATTTTGGAGACCGACGCAGGCTGTACGATTACGAGCCATTGCGGACCCGGCACTTTGGGCATATTATATTACAACGATAAGGGTGAAAATTAAAATATACTAAAGTACAATTTTTTAAAAAACTAATAAAAAAATTTTTTGCGACGGTAAAAAAAACCGTCGTTTTTTTATTTACGGGTTGTTAAGGGGGTTAATAGTATGTTAAGATAAAAATAGTTTATTTAGGAGAACGATTATGAAAATTAAATTTACGGCGGACAGTGTCATAGATTTGACACCGGCTATGCTCACGGAAAACGATATCACTTTGATACCGTTACATATCACGTTGGGCGAAGAAAACTTTATTGATGGCGTAGACGTCACGCCCGACGATATTTACGCATTTGTTGCGAAAACGAATATTTTGCCAAAAACAGCTGCTGTCAGCATTGAAAAATTTAAAAGCGAGTTTAGCAAATATGTTGACGAGGGCTATACCGTTATTCACTTTGATATAAGCAGCGAGATATCTGCATCAAACAGCAACGCGAAAATCGCGGCGGCGGAAGTGGGGAACGTTTACGTTATCGACAGCAGAAATCTTTCCGCAGGCGTAGGAGTGCTTGTTTTGTACGCTTGCGATTTGCGCGCAAAAGGACTGGACGCAAAAACGATTTATGAAAAAGTTTTGAAACGGATACCTTATGTGCAAGCGTCTTTTATTATCGATAGACTTGATTATTTGCACAAAGGCGGCCGCTGTTCGTCGGTGGCATTACTGGGCGCGAATTTAATGGGAATAAAACCTACCATAGAAGTAAAAAACGGAAATATGGGCGTTGGGAAAAAATACGTCGGCACATTAAAAAAAGCAATAGAAAAATTTGTTATCAATACTTTAAAGGATTACCCCAATTATGATAAAAAACGAATTTTTATCGGGCATACGGTAATTGACGAAGCGATACTTGAAAAGACGAAAAATCTTATTCAGCAACATGCGGAATTTGAAGAAATTCATATTTCCGACGCGTG
>JAQUSX010000131.1 GCA_028710055.1 Clostridia bacterium
AGTTAACAGGTTCTTGCAATTTTGCTATAAGTTTGTATTGTCGGGGAGGGACAAAAAATCCTACGAGCAGCCATATGCTGACAAGTATTATTACAAGCCCAACTGCTGAAAGAGCAATAATGATTTTACCTTTTTTATTTAGTTTAGTCATAAATATATACTCCCGCGATTTTTATTTAAGATATTATTTGAGATAGTGTACAAATTTACAATAGCAAATATTCGATTGAGAGTCAAGATGTAATAATATAAACTTCGCCCGTACAATGTCGAAAAATGTCTATTTTTATAAATATTGAGTTCCTATGGCTTTTTAATTTTGTTGCAAGAAAAAATATAAGTTGCAAAGATCGGCTTTAATATTAAAAAAAGAGAAAGATAAAAGTCTTTCTCTTTTTCTGTTGTTTGGTAATAATAGAAAAATCTAAAAATTATTCCGCGATTTCGAGAGCGAGCAGCATCATATCGTTAAAACTCGATTGACGGTCTTCGGCGGACAACGCTTCGCCTGTAACTAATGAATCTGAAATCGTGCAGATAGTAAGAGCGTTTTTACCCGCTCTTGCCGCCGTCATAAATAACGCGGCAGATTCCATTTCCACCGCTAATACGCCCATTTTCGCCCAGTCCATTGTGCGCATTCCGTCGTCGTAAAAAGTATCGGATGAAAGCAGATTGCCCACACAGTATCTCAGTTTCATTTTTTCCGCAGAATCGACGGCTTTGCGTAATAATTCGTAAGACGAGATAGCGGCGTAAGTGCCTGGCAGATTGTATTGATGCGCGAAATTTCCGTTTGTGCAAGCGCCTTGAGCGATAACTATATCTCTGACTTTGAGGTCCTTGTTCATACCGCCCGCGGAACCTACTCGGATGATGTTTTCAACGCCGTAATAGTTAAACAACTCGTACGAGTATATGCCTATAGACGGCATACCCATGCCGCTCGCCATTACGGAAACGCGGTTGCCTTTGTAGTTTCCCGTGTAGCCTTGTATGCCTCTTATGTTGTTAACCAAAACGTAATCGCTTAGATACGTCTCGGCAATATATTTTGCGCGGAGTGGGTCGCCCGGCATAAGTACGGTTTTTGCAAAATCGCCTTCATTGGCTTTATTGTGCGGTGTCGGAATAAATTTTGTCATTATGTTATCTCCTAAAAAGAAAATTTGCATGTATTTGGTCAATAATTAGCTTGTGCATTGATTTTAACAAAAATAATTAATGGTGTCAATTTTTATAGGGTTCACCATTGCCGTTTCGTGATAATCAAAAGGTTTTTGAAAATCAGTTTAATTGCCGTAAAATCCTTATGAATTGCAGGTGCAATAACCAAAAATTTAGCAAGTTTAAAACAATAAATGCGGTTGACAACGCTTGTTTGGCTAGTGTATACTAATTATTCGTAAAGAACTATAAAGGAGGCGGCATAAAGGATGAAAAGAACTTATCAACCCAAGAAAAGACAAAGAAGTAAAGTTCACGGTTTTCGCAAAAGAATGAAAACCCAAGGCGGAAGAAGAGTTTTGAAGAACAGACGCAATAAAGGCAGAGCGAAACTTACCGCGTAATTAAACGAATATTTTTTGCGGGGTGAATTACCATAAAAGCCGTTTTTAGATTAAAAAAAAATTATCAATATAATTATGTCTACAAAAAAGGTTCGTCCGTTTCGGACGAAAATTTGGTATTGGTATATTGCGCCCATCGTGGAAAGTTGCCAAAATTCGGATTTTCTATTAGTGGAAAATACGGTTGCGCGGTCAAGCGTAACAGAACGAGGCGTCAACTCAAAGAATGCGCAAACAAGCTTTTGCCGTTCGTTAAGACAAATTACACTTATATATTTATTCCAAAAGCGAAGAAGGAAGATAATTTTACAAAGTTGTACGAGTCTATGAAAAAATTGTTAATAAGTGCTGACTTATTAACGCATCTACAAGGCGAATGAAGTGGTTTTGTATTCTATTATTAAAAATATACAAAGCGACGTTGTCCAAGCTGTTGGGCAAAAAATGCATTTACACGCCGACTTGTTCGGTTTATTCTATGGAAGCATACCGCCGTCACGGTTTTTTCGTCGGATCAATCATGACGGCAAAAAGGCTTCTTAGGTGCGCGCCTTGGCATAAAGGGGGATTTGATCCCGTCCCTTATAACCTTAAAGGAGAAATTAAATGGAGTTTATAAACTCTTTTTTGGGCGCTTTTGCTTTTGTGGACGCAAGCGCGTTGCCCGATTTAAATATCATCGGTAAGCTTGTTCAGTTACTGTATAACTGGATAGGAAATTACGGCTGGA
Source organism: Clostridia bacterium (assembly GCA_028710055.1). Lineage (GTDB taxonomy): Bacteria > Bacillota > Clostridia > Christensenellales > CAG-314 > JAQUSX01. The sequence continues at coordinate 2,302 of JAQUSX010000131.1, forward strand.
CAGTAGTCGTATTTACCGTTTTTTTGAAATTACTTACTTTACCGCTGGATTTTTGGCAAAGATACGTAACCAAGGCAAACGGCGATAAAATGGAAGAAATGAAGCCTCTTTTGGCTAATATCGACAAGCAATACGGACACGACCAAAACAAGGCTAACGAAGAAAAAAGAAAACTTTACAAAAAACAGGGTTATTCGATGGGCATGCAATGTTTGCCGCTCATCATTACAATGGCCGTGTTTATTTTTATGTTTTCAGGACTTCAAAGTTATACGAACTATATCAGTAAATACAATTACGCGTTACTGACCGAAACTTACATCACGGCGTTTGATGAGGAATTTGCCGAAAGCGCAGATCAGTTTGCAGCGTTAGAAGCGGGACAAGACGCGGTAAAAATAGTATATACAAATGAAATTGAAGAAAAGTTTTTGTGGATAAACAACGTATGGAGACCGGATACTTGGAGCGCGACCATGGCGGACGCCGATACTTACGTTAAGGGCGGTATGGGTTCCGTAGCTTTGACGGCTGAAGAAAAAGCCGAGTTTAGCAAAGAGCAATACAATGTTATACGCACTGCGGTAATAGAAGTAGACCCGGGTTATTTTTCAAAGATAAATAATGACGGCTCTATAAAAGAAGGCTGGAACGGACTTATAATATTGCCCATTTTGGCTGTTGCTTTAACCTTCCTTTCGACATGGATTACTCAAAAACAAACAGGGGCAGTAAAAAAATCTCCCGACGAAGCTCCCGATCCCACTCAACAATCGTCAAAAATGATGATGTTTATGATGCCCATAATGATGGGCGCGTTCGCGATTTTTTACACCGCTGCCTTTTCGGTGTACATGGTAAGCAACTCGATGCTAACCATTTTAACGACTTTTGCTATTCAACCTATAGAAAATTCTATGGTTGCAAAGAAAAAGAAAGCCTGCAATGAAAATAAGGCGAGTTATAAAAGATAATTAGGAGTAACGTAATATAAATGAACAAAATAGAAGCGACAG
>JAQUSX010000132.1 GCA_028710055.1 Clostridia bacterium
GATATATTGACCAAACGGCTCTAACCACCGCAAAATCAGAAACAATCGTAAAAATAAAAAGACCTAGCGACGCGGACTTTTACTTAAATTCCGTGTACGCTGAAGCGGCAAAAATACTCGGCATTTCTATTACCGAGCTAAGAGGCAGTAATTACATTATACACACCTATTACGACGCAGAAACCAGCGACAGACTTGCCGAGAGTTTTAAAAACCAAAAAACCGACTTCGGCTTTACTCCCGATAGCATAGGTATCGTTATTGATAACAATACGCGCGGCGTTACCGCGGCTTACGGCAACGTAAAAGATTTATTCAGTATTAAGCGTCAAGTCGGGTCTTTATTAAAACCTTTGGCGGTGTACGCCCCCGCCCTTGATACTCGCCAAATTTGCGTCGCTACCCCTGTTTTGGACGCGGAAATAAGCTTTGGAAATTATAGCCCAAAAAATTTCGGCGGAAAATATCAAGGCTGGACGACGGTAACCAAAGCTCTTTCGGAAAGTTTGAATATACCCGCGATAAAAACGCTGAATATGATCGGCGTTCCGACTGCAAAAAAATATTTAACCCGTAACGGCATTTTCTTAACAGAAAAAGACGACAACTTGACTTTGGCTTTGGGCTGCGTTAACGAAGGCGTAAGTCCGCTTGAAATCGCGTCGGGTTATTCTACATTCGCTAACAGCGGAATTTATATGCCCGCAGGTTTAATAAAGTCGATATCATTAGGCGATAAGCTTATTTACCGCCACAATGGACAATCGACTTACGCTTTTTCTAGGGAAACGGCGTATCTCACCACGTATATGCTTATGGACGCGGTAAAAAACGGAACGGCAAAAGCTCTTTCCGATATAAATTTTGAAGTGGCGGCAAAGACAGGTACGGTAGGACCCGACGACAACAGCGACCTTTATATGTGCGGCTATACGACGAGAGAAACATTTTTTGTTTGGTACGGCGATGAACAAGCGAGAATAAATAAGTCTTTATCCGCGGGAAAGATATGCGGTAACGTATGCAGAGAATATCTACTGTCGGGCAAAATTCCGAGCGATTTTTCGATACCGAAAGGAATCGCTTGGACGGAGTATGATAAGAACGAATTAAACAGTAGACATCTATTAGTGGAAGCCGATTACAAAACGAGTGAAAAAATAATCGTGCCGATCGATATTACAAAAAATTATTACGAAAATTAAAATTTTGCGCTATGGTATGTCAATTCGTAGGTGTAACTTGCTAAAATAGAAGTGAAATACTCTGAATATATAAAAAAATTGATTACTATTTGTGATTTAGTAATCAATTTTTATGATTTTTATTATACTATGCGTGATTTAGTTATTTAAAAAATACTACTATTTCTTACATAATCAACGCTCATTTACTCATATATTCATTAGTTTTTTATGAATGTTTATATCTCCACCGTCTCAACGCTTTGCAACGCTTCGGCAATCAGTTCGTCGACGTCCAATACGCTTTCGACCTTTTCCACTATTTTGAGTTTTGGTCTTGTGACGGGATTCTTTGGCAAAAATACCGTGCAGCAGTCTTCGTACGGCAAAATTGAGGTTTCAAAAGTGCCGATGCGTTTTGCTATTTCGATTATTTCATCCTTGTCAAATCCTATCAGCGGACGAAACATTGGCAACGTAACAACGGAATTTGTGGTAATTATACTTTCTAAGGTCTGACTCGCCACTTGTCCAAGACTTTCACCCGTTATTATCGCTCCGATACCCTTTTCTTTCGCAATTATCTCGGCTATACGCATCATAAACCTGCGGAGAATAGTTATCATAAATTCTTCAGGGCATTTTTTGTGAATTTCCGTTTGAATTTTTGTCACGGATACAATATCGACTGTCATATGAACGGAATATTTTTTTAACAAAGCCGCAAGTTGCAGCACCTTGTCTTTCGCCAACTGGCTTGTATAAGGATAGCTGTGAAAATGCAAGGCTCTTATACTCATACCCCTTTTAGCCATCATATAGCCCGCCACGGGGCTGTCTATGCCGCCCGATAAAAGTAAAATTCCCTTTCCGCCCGTACCGACAGGCATACCGTTAACGCATTTTATTACGTCGCGGTAAATTAGCGTTTTGCCGTTTTCCCTAATATCGATATTTATATTCCAGTCGGGATTTTTTACATCGACCGTTAGATAACTGCAAGCGTTGAGTATTCTTCCGCCGATTTCCGCCGAAACATCCATTGAGCGCATAGGGAAAGTTTTGTCCGCGCGGTTAGTGACGACTTTAAAACTGCCGTCGGATTTTGTATAAGATAACGCGGCTTGAGTTATTTCGTCGATATTGGAATTTACTTCATTTGCCAAACTCAGCGAATGCAAACCGAAAACGTTTTTTAATTTATCGACAAGCTCGTTCGTTTTATCTTCGTTAAAAGCCCTTATCAAATATCTTGTTGTGGATTTTTCCAAAGAATATTCGTAGCCAGACAAAGCGGTTTTTATATTAGAAAAAAGCATATTTTCAAAATAGCTTCTGTTCGCCCCTTTTAAATGAATTTCGGAATATCTCAGCACTATTACTCGCATTTTTTTACCTCTTTACTTTTTCGCGTAAAATCTATTTAACGGATTTTTTTCTCGTTTATTTCAAATTTTTAATTAAATAAAAATTTAGATTGTTAGAAATTAATGTCTTTTTTGTTCTAAAACTTTGATTTTTTTACTGCAAATCTCTAAGCATCTTTATGTGTTCAGTCATTTTTTTTGCTAGAAACTCGGTTTCTTCCGTCGTATTATATTTTGAAAAACTAATACGCACGACGCCTTCAATATATTTTCTTTCCAGTCCAGCTGCGGTCATAATTCTGTTTTGTTTGTTTTTCGAGCTGCAAGCCGAGCCGAGACCTATGATTATGCCGTCCTGCTCCAAAATATTAGATAATACCTGTGATTTTAAGTTTTCAAAAGCGACGGACATAATTGCGGGAGAACCGTCAGCGCAAATAATTTTGTAATCGCCTATTTTATCAAAAGCCGCTAGCAAAATCTTTTTGTCTTCGGCAAATTTTCCGCTGTTTTCTTTTATTAAGTCGTTTGCCGTTTTCAACGCTTGGCTCATAGCGATAATGCCCGACACGTTTTCAGTACCCGAGCGAAAACCCTTTTCCTGTCCGCCGCCGTAATGAAGCTGCGATATTTTTACATTGCTTTTGATATACAGTCCGCCTATGCCTTTGGGAGCGTGAAATTTGTGTCCCGAAAAAGCGTACGCGTCAACGCCTAAATTAGTTAAATTTACTTTGATTTTTCCTGCT
>JAQUSX010000133.1 GCA_028710055.1 Clostridia bacterium
ACGCCAGAGCCAACGGTGCGGCCACCTTCGCGGATAGCGAAGCGCAAACCAGCTTCCATAGCAATGGGGTGAATGAGCTCAACGATGAACTGGCTGTCCCGATTTAATGGGTTATGCCCGTTTGGGGTATTTATTTTTTTACGCTTTTAAAAAAACGAGAACTTTCTTCAATTTTAAAAAATGCTTCGTCTAGGTGGCATTTAATAGTCAAAATTTCATTTTTAAAGTTAGATATTTATACTTTTTTCTTTACCTTAGCCGTTGAAAGAAAAAATATTCGTATCAAAATCCCTTCCCGATAAATATAATAGTGTCGGGGGAGCAAATTGCGTAAAAAAACAAGAAAATTTATAATTTTTACGATTTTGGCGGTTTTTATATTTATCGTCGCGCCTTTAATGATTTTGCATTCCGTTTCCCCAAAAATAGTAGAATACGGCAACGCGCAGGTAAAAACACAGACCACGATAGCCGTTAACGACGCCGTTTTAAATACGCTGAGCGATTTTTCTTACGATGATTTTGTAAAGGTAGAAAAAGATTCCGACGGCAAAGTATCTTGTCTTACGGCAAATTCTATGCTTGTAAATAACCTTGCTCGTATAGTGGTTGTGGCGGTGGAAAAAGAGCTAATGTCGGTAGCAAAAACTGGCGTGAGTATGCCGCTTGGCAATCTAAGCAATATGGCTATTTTTACAGGCATCGGCCCCGACCTTTACTTTAAACTCAGTCCGTATCAAAGCGTGACGTGTGAATTCGTTTCGGAATTTACTTCCGCGGGTATAAATCAAACGCGTCACAGAATAATCTTGCGTGTGAACACCGCGATGACTTTGATAGTGCCGACAGCAAACACCGTAATAACTAATACCACCGACATAATTTTAGCGGAAACGGTATTGGTCGGAGTTGTGCCTAATATGTACGTTGATTTCGATTAAATAACTAGCCTTTATAAAGATGATGATTATCTTCGCCAAAAAAAATTTAAAAAAGCGGAATGGTTAAGCTGTTCCGCCTTTTTTAAAATAAATTAAGTTTTTATAGCAATTTTTTATTTTTTTAATAATAAAGCCAATTTTAATTTTTATAAAGCCGAAAAATAGTTGTAAAAAAAGTAAAAGAATGGTAAAATCAACAGTATAAAGCTATGAAAAAGCATAAGAGCCCGCAAAAATCTTGCTTTAGAGAGCGGTTGGACGGTGAAAAACCGCGCGGAACGGTCGGGAAGATATTCACTTTGGAGCTTAAAGCGTGAAAATAAGTAGCGTTTTACGGATTAACCCCGTTAAAGGTTTTTATTGAGTTTCTTTTTAATTAAGAAAGAATTCAGGTGGTACCGCGTAAAATTTCGCCCTGATATGCTAAAATATAAGCATATCGGGGATTTTTTTTATTAAGACTAAGGGAGCGTAAACTGTTATGAAAGAAAACATAGCGAAACTGATTGAAAATTGCAAAAAAGAAATTGAGCAATCGGACGCATCGGCAAAACTTAGAGACGTCAAAGTCAAATATTTGGGCAAAAGCGGCGAACTGACCGCAATTTTGCGCGGAATGAAAGACGTCGCGCCCGAAGACAGACCCGCTATCGGCGTTTTTGTCAACGAAGCCAGAAATTTACTGGAAGCGGAATTTGATAAAGCCGAAAAGATTTTGTCAAAAAAAGAGCTTAATCAAAGACTGGAAAAAGAATTTATCGATATTTCTTTGGACAAGTTTGATCCCGCCGCTCTTGGCGGACTTCACCCGATTACAAAAATTCAAAATGAAGTGCTTGATTTATTTATAAACCTTGGCTTTGAAGTATTGGAAGGACCGGAAATCGAAACGGATTATTACAATTTTCAAGCGTTGAATATCCCGTCAGATCACCCCGCTCGCGATATGCAGGATACTTTTTATATCACGCAAAATATACTGCTTAGAACCCATACTTCTCCAAACCAAGTCAGAACGATGGAATGCAAAAAACCGCCGATAAAAATGCTTTGCCCCGGCAGAGTTTACCGTTCGGATTCCGACGCGTCGCATACGCCTATCTTCCACCAAGTCGAAGGTTTGGTAGTGGACGAAGGCATTACCTTATCTGACCTTAAAGGCACTTTGGAATATTTGGCAAAAAATATTTTTGACAAAAAAACTCAGGTTCGTTTGCGTCCGTCATATTTCCCGTTTACCGAGCCTAGCGTGGAAGTAGACCTTACTTGCAGTAACTGCGGCGGAAAAGGCTGTAACGTTTGCAAAGGCACGGGCTGGGTAGAAATACTTGGAGCGGGCATGGTTCATCCGTTCGTTTTGGAAAACTGCGGTATCGACAGCCGTAAATACAGCGCGTACGCTTTTGGCGTTGGTATGGAGCGTATGGCTATGATAAAATACGGCATACCCGATATCAGACTTTGTTACGAAAACGACATTCGCTTTTTAAAGCAGTTTAAGGATTAAAGGGGGAGCGAAAAAATGAAAGCATTATTATCTTGGTTAAAAGAATATGTAGATATAGACGTGGACGTCGTTACGTTGTGCGCGAAACTCGTTTCCGCGGGTTTCGAAGTTGAAGAAGTGACTTATCTCGGCGAAAACTTGCGTAATGTAGTCGTCGGCAAAATCGTAAAAATTGAAAAACATCCCGACGCAGACAGATTGAAAGTTTGTCAGGTTGACGTGGGTAAAGAAGTTTTGCAGATAGTTACTGGCGCGCCGAACGTGAACGAAGGCGACGTTGTTCCAGTAGCGCTGCACAAATCCGATCTTCCTTGCGGAAAACATATAGAAAAAGGCAAATTGCGCGGAGTGGAGTCGGTCGGTATGCTTTGCGGCGGTGAAGAACTCGGCGCGACCGAAGATATTTACCCGGGAGCGAGTGTCGACGGAATATTGATATTAACTAATAACGAAGTAATCGGAACGGATATGAAAGAAGTTTTGGGTTACGACGATTACGTTTTGGATGTTAGCATTACGAGCAATCGCCCCGACTGCGGCAGCGTTTACGGACTTGCCCGCGAAGTAGCGGCAGCGTTGAGCAAAAAAGTAAAACCCGTTACGACCGATTACGTCTGTGACAGCAAATATAAAACTGTTGATATGGTAAGCGCGAACGTGATGGACAAGGACCTTTGCCCAAGCTACAATATGGCTGTTGTTACGGACGCTCAAATTGAGCAGTCTCCGTTATGGATGAGACGCCGTCTGTATTTTTCGGGACACAGTTCTTTTAATAATTTTGTCGACATTACCAACTACGTTCTTACCGAACTCGGTCAGCCTATGCACGCGTTCGACTACGAC
>JAQUSX010000134.1 GCA_028710055.1 Clostridia bacterium
CATTTTTTTTAATAATTTCCCTTTGCTTTATAAAATCTTTTTTAAAAAGTTAATGGTTATATTTCGATTTCTTTCAAAAAACTATCTAATGCTTCGTCCCACTTCCGCATTTGGTCGCCGACAGTCTTGCGCAGGCGGTCGTTTTCCAGCGCGGAAAAACGCGGGCGTTTTACTTTCGCGCCGTATTCTTCGCTTGTAATAGGTTTGACAACGCAATTAAGTTTTGCTTTATACATAATTTCTTTGGCAAAATCGTACCAGCTGCACACGCCGTTATTTACGCAATGATATATGCCGTAATGCTCTGTCAAGGCGATTTTTAACATATGATACGCAAGGTCGTTAGCGTATGTTGGACAGCCGTACTGGTCGTTTACGACAGTCACGCTATCACGCTCTTTGCCTAAACGCAGCATAGTGCGCACAAAATTTTTCCCTTGTTTTCCGTACAGCCACGCCGTGCGGACGATAAAATGCTCTTTAAGGTTTTGCGCAATAAAAATTTCCCCTTGCAGCTTCGTCAAGCCGTATACCGTTTTGGGGTTTGGCGTATCCGTTTCGACATACGGCGTTGTTTTTTCGCCGTCAAAAACGTAGTCGGTGGAAACGGAAACGAGTTTTGCGCCGCAACTATTACACGCTTTTGCTAAATTTAAGCAACCCGTAGCGTTAACGGCGTAAGCGGTTTTTTCGTCTTCTTCCGCTTTGTCGACGTTCGTATATGCCGAACAGTTAAACACTATATCGGGGCGTAAATTTTCAAAATAATTATTGAGTGAAAATTCGCTCGTTACGTCGAGTGTGTCAATATCCGCGCCCGTAACTTCCGCGCCGATATAACGGTCGTCGATTTTTCCGATATCAGCCATACCGCTGTTTAAAATTTCCGTCAATTCCCGTCCGAGCTGTCCGTAACATCCTACGATAAGAATTTTCATACACCGTCACCTTCGGCCAGCCGCAATAAATATTGACCGTAATCGCTGTTTTTCATTTTTTGACCTAGGGCTATCAGCTGCTCTTTATTGATAAAGCCTTGTCTAAAAGCGATTTCCTCGATACATGCGATATATAGACCTTGTCTTGACTCAATGGCTTGTATAAACATAGACGCCTCGAGCATAGTTTTGTGCGTGCCCGTATCAAGCCACGCATTGCCTCGGTTCAAAAACTCCGCTCTGACTTTTCCGCGTTTTATGTATTCGTTATTTACCGATGTTATTTCAAGTTCACCCCTTTTTGACGGCGTAACGGATTTTGCTATATTTACGATATCGTTATCGTAAAAATACAAACCCGTAACTGCGTAACGGGATTTTGGATTAATCGGTTTTTCTTCAATCTCTGTAACGGCTCCGTTACTGTCTATCGTCGCCACGCCGTAATCCGACGGATTGTCAACGTGATATAAAAACAATACCGCGCCATCCGTTAGTTTTGCCGCTCTTTGCACGGCTGCCGAAAGCGAATTGCCGTAAAAAAGATTGTCGCCTAAGATCATACACACGGAATCACGACCGATAAATTCCTCGCCTATTATAAAGGCTTCCGCAAGACCTTTCGGCTGCTCTTGTATTTTGTAAGATATATCTAAGCCAAGTTGTTTTCCGTCGCCGAAAAGCTCTTTAAATCCCGGGATGTCTCTGGGCGTTGATATAATCAAAATTTCACGTATTCCCGCAAGCATTAGTATCGAGAGCGGGTAGTAAATCATCGGTTTGTCGTAAACGGTCAGCATTTGCTTAGAACAAGCCAAAGTGGACGGGAACAGTCTGCTGCCCGTGCCGCCAGCCAAAATAATTCCTTTCATTTTTTCTCCCCTAGCGCTTTTTCTTGTCTTTTTGCGCGGACAAATTTGCGGATAATTTCAAAAACAGTTATGCACAAACCTATTATGATATAAATATAATAAGTCAAAAATCTCCAAGTAAAGGTCACGCCGAAAAGCACGCTTGCGGCTATCGACGAAAACGCCAAAGTAAACGTTGTTTCTACAAAGCCGCTGTTGCCGGGTGTGGGAATAATGGCAACGGCGTAACTGGCAAATATATTAAGAGCCATAACGTTTATGAGCAAATCCCAGCTCGGCGCGAGTTTGGCGAAAGCCAAGACCAAAAAGTAAGGAAAACTCAGCGTAACGATAGGCTCGAAAAAACAAATGAAAATCAGCAAAATAAAATATAACGGTCTATTTGACATAATGAAAAAACACTTTTTAAAATCTTTTACTGTTTTTTGCGCTTTCCCCATTATCTTTTCTTTATCTTTAACTATTTTTATTTTGTGTAAAACCGACACCAGTTTTGTCGTAATAAAGGTCGCGAATTTTGGTAAAATAACAAACAAAATCAAGGTTAACGGCAAAAAAGCATTAAAAGCAAAACCCGTCCACGCGCCTACTCTTAGCGTGGTGGCTAAGTTTGCGTTCAGTCCGTCTAACGCGTTATTGCACAGCGACATGAGTAGAGCGCTCACCAGTAACCAAGCGAACATTTGGGCAAAATATTTTATCATCGTAATCGCGCTTGCCTGCCCCGCCGAATACCCTTTTTTGTTTAAATAATATATTTGAAACGCTTGTCCGCCCGTACTAAAAGGCGTAATGTTGTCGTAATATTTTCCTAAGAGAGAAACTTTTAAGCTTGGCAAAGCGCGCGCTTTTCCTACCGCGACTCTGCCGATAAGGAAGAATTTTGACGCGTCCAAAATCAGCATTAAAAAAAGCACAGCCAAAGCGAACAAGAAATATTTTGTTTCCATTTCGGAAAATGTTTCCTGCAGCGATTTTGCCGAGCCTTCGGAAAGCGAACTTCCCAAAACTATCATTATAATTATGCTTACAGCGCAAATGACAAGCAAAAAAACCATGCTCAAAACAGTCCGTTTTTTGCTCTGTGTAAGTATTTTCGGAGTCTCTACCGTAGCGGTTTCATCCGCGACTAGGTTCTCAGTCCTTTTTTTGCGCTCTTCTATAACAATCAAAATATCTTTGCTCTTTTTCTCGACGTTTTTAACTGTTTTTTCTTCGTTTTTTTCTTCGGAATGTTTTTCGGGTTTTTCGCTCATAAAATCTCCTTAGACTTGATTATAACCTTTTCAAAGTATTTATGTCAATGCGCTTTCACTTTTATTTTTTCGCTTTACCACTTTTATCAACCTGTCAAAATCCATATTGACTTTTAGCGCGAATAATTATATAGTTAGCTTTAGGAGAAATTAATGAAATTAAACGAGCTAATCAATAAATATTATTCTGTTTCAATTATTGGAATGAGCAAAAACGCGGGCAAAAC
>JAQUSX010000135.1 GCA_028710055.1 Clostridia bacterium
CGGCGTTCTTTTTGGTAAGTTTAATCGCTTCGGGGGAAATATCCGAACAAGTGACGTAACATTTTGTTTTTAACGCTATCGATATTCCTATACAGCCCGAACCGCAGCAAAGGTCAAGCACTTTTGCACGATTGCTCTTTATCTGTTTTAAAACTTCTTCGCAAACAAGTTCCGTTTCCATACGCGGAATAAGCACGCCTTTGTTCACAGATATAAGGTTTCCGCAAAATTCGGTGTTGCCCAATACGTATTGCAAAGGTTCGCCTTTCGCGCAACGCTCGAGCATTTTTTCAATTCTTACCCCGTAACCGAAAGGCACTCTGATTTTGTCATTAAGTTGTCCGCGTTTTAATCCGAGTACGGAACACAAAATCCAGTCCACGTCGCTGCTTTCTATCGTTTTGTATTGCAGTAGCGGTTCAACGCTTTTTTTGAATTCGCCTAAAGTAACGGGCGCGGGAAAATGGACTTCTTCAATTGCCGCGTCGGCGTCCATTTTTTGTACTGTCTTATGCGCGGCGATGGCTACTTCTATCATTGAGTCGTCAGGTTCTCTGACGGTAATTTTTTGCATTTGTTTTCCCAGCCATTTTAACGGTCTGATGAGCCAAAAATTTTTGCCCGCGAACACCATTAAAATTTCATAACTTATCGCGGCGGTAAGCGGAAGAAGCGCGAGTTTTATTAAAGAACGCACCCAAATTTTGTCAAAATACGCCGTAAAACCAGTCGCTTGCGCGATAAGCCCCGTCACTAACATAAGTATGATTGAAATAATAATAACGTAAACGATAAAGCTCGTTCCGCATCTGTCGTGGTGTCTGCTGCAAGGTCTAACGTTTTCTATCGTCAATTCTTTGCCTTGTTCAAAGCAGGAGATGGTCTTGTGCTCCGCGCCGTGATACATAAAGACGCGTCTTATATCTTTCATTTGAGAAATCGCCGCGAAGTAACCTATCATTATCAATATTTTTATAACAGCGTCGATTACTAGCTTTAACATTTTATTGCTTATGTTAAAAATCCATTCGGTAATCGCCGTCGGCAAAAGCACGAAAAGACCGATAGCCATACCAAAGCCGAGTAATACAGATAAAAACATTAATCCATTCAGATTTTTCCCATTCGAAGCGTCAACTTCTTCCGCCGCCGCTTCCGCAGACTTCATCAAAACTTTCGTTCCCGAAATAAGTGAAATAAAGAGATTTACAATACCTCTTATAAAAGGTATTTTTCTTATCTTTGATTTTGGTTTTAATCTTTCGCTTTCAATGCGTATTCTGCCCGCTTCGTCCCTAACAGCCAATGCTCTCGAGCTTGCGCCCTGCATCATTACGCCTTCTATGACGGCTTGTCCCGCTATTTGTGTAACCTGTTTTTTATCTTTCATAATTTTTTACCTCGCGCCTTACGTGTACGTTTATACAAAAAAAGGTACAGCAACAATCTGTACCCTTTCGTTTTTTGTAAAGTGGTGTATTACATTCCGTATCTTTTCTTAAATTTGTCTACTTTTCCGCCGGAATCAATAAGTTTTTGTTTGCCTGTAAAATACGGGTGGCACTTGTTGCAAATTTCAACCTTTATGGTGTCGCCGGGTTTTGTCGAACCACATTTAAAGGATTCACCGCAAGCGCACGTAACCGTGACTTCGTGATAATTGGGATGGATTTTTTCTTTCATTGTATATGCACCTCTATTGATTTTCTTTATTGCAAAAAATATTATATAATCGCAATCCGTTTATGTCAAGCTATTTAATCGGCTTTTTTATGGTTTGCTACTCTTTACAAGCAGTATTTCTCGATAATTTTCGCCACGCCGTCATTTTCGCAATTATCGGCGATAATATCGGCTTTTGCTTTTACTTCGTCCATCGCGTTGCCCATCGCCACGCCGAGACCAGCGTGTTCTATCATGGAAATATCATTTGTGCTGTCGCCAAAAGCCATAATCTTATCCGCGTTTATGCCGTTATTTTCGGCAATCCAACGTAACGCGTTTCCTTTACTCGCGCTGATATCGGTAAACTCCAAATAAATAGGCGACGAACGTGTTACCGTAAATATGTCTTTGTATTTATCGGAATAATACTTTTCCCGTTTTTTCGCTTCTTTTTCGGGCAAGACTATCAGCATTTTGGGTATAGAAAAGCCGTTACTTGATATATAATCTCGCAGATTAGGCGAAACATGAAAATTTATACCATTAGCCTCGCAGTAAGCCCCCGTCCTTTTATATTCGCGCGGAAGCCAAAGTTCGTCGTTAATATATGTATTATACTCGTAACCTTTCGCGGAAAGCTCGTCCAAAAGCATCAACGCTTTTACTGTAGACATATTCCAGTCTTTGACTACCTTTCCTTTTTTTCTGTCGTAGACCACCGCGCCTTGATATGACGAAATTGGTAAATCCGTTTCTATGCCTTCGAGTTTATTGAGTATTCCGCAAGTCATTCTGCCAGTCACCACAGTGAACAATCCGCCTTTAGCGCGGTAACGGTTGATAACTTCTATCGTTTTCTTGGTTGGCAAGTTTGGCGTGTTCGCTAATGTGTAATCGTAATCTGTCGCAATAAGTTTGTACTTCATTTTCATCCTTTATTTATTGAAATAATCGTAAATATTTTTGGCTGTTTTTTCGTTTATACCGCCGACTTCCATTATTTGTTCAACGCTGGAGTTAGAGATATTTTCTACATTTTTAAAATGTCTGACAAGCTCGACTTGCCGTTTTTCGCCTACTCCTTCTATCTCGGACAATACCGATTTTAAGCCGTTTTTAGTGTGCAGCTGTCTAAAATACGTAATGGCGAAACGGTGCGCTTCGTCTCTTATGTTTATGAGTAGATTCAGCGCGTAACTGTTTCGGGGCAGTCTTATCGGTTCTTTACCCAACAAAGTATAGACGAGTTCTTCTCTTTTTGCCAAGGACACCAGTTCGATTCCGCTGCCTTGCAACGCTCTTCTCGCGTATTCCAGTTGCCCCAAGCCGCCGTCCACTACTATCAAATCGGGTTTCGCGCCAAATCTAATGTCTTTTTCTTCTATTCGGCGAAGTCTGCGCGACAAAACTTCTTCCATGCAGGCAAAATCGTTCGCGCCCTCCACCGTTTTTATTTTAAATCTGCGGTAAGAGTTGGGGTCTTTTTGTCCGCCGGTAAATACCACCATAGACGCCACTTTGTCCACACCGCTGATATTACTGATATCGTAACACTCTATCCTTTGCGGATAAGCGGTAAGGTTAAGGCTTTCTTTTAG
>JAQUSX010000136.1 GCA_028710055.1 Clostridia bacterium
ACCTTTGCCCAAGCTACAATATGGCTGTGGTGACAGACGCCGTTATCAAACAGTCTCCGTTATGGATGAGACGCCGTCTGTATTTTTCGGGACACAGTTCTTTTAATAATTTTGTCGACATTACCAACTACGTTCTTACCGAACTCGGTCAGCCTATGCACGCGTTCGACTACGACGAAATCAACGATAAAACGATAATCGTAAGACGCGCGAAAGCTAACGAAAAAATAACGTTGCTCGACAAAAAAGAATACGTTTTGGACGATAACACGCTCGTAATCGCAGATAAAACCCGCGCGGTAGGACTTGCGGGCATTATGGGCGGAGAAAATTCGGGCATTAAAAACGAAACGAAAGCGGTCGCTTTTGAAGCGGCAAAATTCAATCGCGAAAATATTCGCCACAACAGCAAAAAACTAAAAGTCCACAGTGATTCGTCCGCGCGTTTTGAAAAAGGCGTGGATGCTTACACGACAAAAATAGCTTTGGACAGAGCTTTGCATCTCGTGCAGGAACTTAATTGCGGCAAAATCGCGCAAGGCAAAATTCAAATCGAATCGGCGTCCGAGCCAATGGTTTTAATGTTTCCGTTTGTGCGGATTAAACAGCTTTTGGGAGTGGAAGTGCCTGAAGAAAACGTCATAAAAATACTTGAAGATCTTAATATAAAAACGGTTATTAAAGACGGCGGTTTAACTTGTTATATACCGCAGTACCGCGAAGATATTACGCGCGACTGCGACATAATAGAAGAAATAATACGCCTTTACGGTTACGACAATATCGTTTCGACAATGCTGCCGACCGCCACAGTTACAAAGGGCGGAAAAACCGATACGATGATAATAATCGACAAAGTTAAACGTATTTTGTGCGGTTTTGGCTATCAGGAAGCGAAAACGTATTCATTCTACGGCAAGGCTTTGATCAACAAAACGTTGTTGGACCCCGAAACCGACAAAACAAACTATATTCCGCTCATAAACCCGCTGGGTGAAGAGCTGAGTTTAATGAGAGTCACGTTACTCCCAAGTTTATTGGAAGTATCTCAGACTAATCAATCAAAAGGTAACTACGAATTTAAATTATTCGAATATGCAAGGGTATATTTGTCAGATGAAGCCCAACTGACAAAATTACCGCAAGAAAAAGACACTTTGGCGATTGTAATAAGCGGACACGATTTTTACACGTTAAAATCCGATATAACCCAAACTTTGTACGCTATGGGTATCGAAATAAAATTGCAGCGTTCCAATGAAAATATATTACATCCGGGTATCTCGGCGGATATTTACGCTAACGACGAAAAAATAGGATTTTTCGGTCAAATTCATCCGGTAATAGCGGAAAACTTTTCGCTCGCAAACGTTTTTGCGGCTGAGATTGATTTTGACAAAGTATTGCCGATGTATAACCCCGCGATAAAACTTAAACCTATACCAAAATTCCCCGCTATCGACAGAGATTTTGCTTTTGTAGTTGATGACAGCGTTATGGCGGAGCAAATTATCGATATAATAAAATCGACTTGCCCCTTATGCGAAACCGTAAAAGTTTTCGACGTATATAAGGGTAACCAAATCGAAGCGGGCAAAAAAAGCGTGGCTTTGTCGGTAAGGTTTAGGGGTAATGAAACGCTGAAAGACGTTGATATCGATCCGCAAATAAACAAGTGTCTTAAAACTTTAAATGAAAAACTGGGCGCAAAATTAAGATAATGAATCAAAAAACTATACAAAAACTAGAATACAATACTGTTTTACAAAGGGTTTCCGAGTTTGCGGTGAGCCATACGGCAAAAGAAAAAGTCTTGGCTACCGTTCCGTCGGACGATGTAGATAATATAGAATATTTATTGAATCTGACGCAGGAAGCCCGCAGGTACGTAGATAACGCGATAATGCCCGACTTCAATTTTGACGATATTACCGAGGCAGCGCAAAAAGCCAGAATAGTGTCGACTCTATCTATGAAAGAACTTCTTAGAGTTATGCGTCTGTTGCGGCTTTCAAGGGGAACCAAGGCTACTTTAATGAATTTCGCTTTGCTGCCCGAATGTATGATAAAGGACATTGCCGTAAATATTTACGCAGACAAAGACCTTGAAGAAACGATAGACATTTCTATTATTTCCGAAGACGAAATGAGCGACCGAGCGAGCGACGAACTGGCATCGATAAGAAAAAAAATAAAAAAGGTTAATTCCGACATAAGAGAAAAACTCGCCAGTTATACAAAATCTAAGGCTATGGCTCCGTATCTGCAAGACGCTATCGTCACAATGCGCGGCGGACGATATGTTATCCCCGTAAAACAAGAGTACAAAGGGGCTGTTACTGGGCTGGTACACGATCAATCCGCGAGCGGTTCGACTGTCTTTATAGAGCCTTTGGCGATAGTCAACCTTAATAACGAGCTGAAAACTCTTACTATGCAGGAAGCGGAAGAAATCGAGCGCATACTGCAGGAATTTACAAAAAAAGTTTCGGTTATTTCCGACAAGCTCATCAAAAATCAAGAAATCATTTCCGATATTGACGTAGCTTTTTCAAAAGCCCGTTATTCTATCGAAGTAAGAGCCGTCAGACCGCTTTTAAACGACAACGGTTTTTGCGACATTATTAACGGACGGCATCCGTTATTAAATAAAGATAAAGTCGTACCCGTTTCGGTTAATCTGGGCAAAGATTTTAACGTTATCGTGGTTACGGGACCCAACACGGGCGGCAAAACCGTTACGCTTAAAACTATCGGGCTGTTTTGCCTTATGGCGTATGGCGGAATGTACGTCCCCGCGTCCGAAGGCACAGTGATAGCTTTATACAAAGATATTTTTTGCGATATCGGCGACGAACAAAGTATCGAGCAAAGCCTTAGCACTTTTTCCAGCCATATAAAAAATATAACGTATATACTTTCCAAAATTAACGAAAAAACCCTCGTGCTACTAGACGAGCTCTGCGCGGGTACGGAACCCAACGAAGGCGCGGCTTTGGCTCTCGCTATAACCGAATATATGCGCGGAACAAAAACAAAAGCCGTTTTAACCACGCATTACAGCCTGTTGAAAGAATATTCGCTTGTCACCGACGGCGTGGAAAACGCGTCGATGGAATTTAACCCCGACACGTTCGAGCCTACTTACCGCCTTGTTATGGGCGTGCCCGGCAGCAGCAACGCTATAGAAATCGCAACGCGGCTTGGACTTGACAAGCAAGT
>JAQUSX010000137.1 GCA_028710055.1 Clostridia bacterium
ACAAAGAAGGATTTTTGCGTTCGGAAAGCGCGCTTATTCAGACCGTGGGCAGAGCCGCGCGTAACATCGCGGGCAGAGTTATTATGTATGCCGATAATATTACGGGCAGTATGGAAAGAGCGATAAGCGAAACAAACCGCCGCAGAGAAATACAGAGCGAATACAATCGCAAAAATAATATTATTCCAAAATCAATTGAGCATAACGTGGCGAATAGCCTTGAAATAACCAAAAGAGAATCCGCTCAAATGGGACTGGAAGAAATGAAATCGGAGGTTACCCGCCTTACCGCCGCAATGAAAGAAGCGGCTGGACAACTGGATTTTGAAAGGGCGATAGAGCTAAGGGAAACCGTCGGCAAACTTACCAAAAGGATAGAAAAAGTCGGCAAAGCGAAAAATAATAAACAAAATTAAGTTTTGATTAAATAAAACATAACAAAAGGAAAAAATCGGTAGAGCAAAATCAATGATGAACGAAATTTACGTAAAAAACGCGAAAGCGCACAATCTTAAAGGCATAGACGTCCGTATTCCCCGCGACAAACTCGTCGTTTTTACGGGCATAAGCGGCAGCGGCAAATCGTCGCTGGCTTTTGATACGATATTTGCCGAAGGGCAAAGAAGATATATCGAGAGCCTGTCGTCTTACGCGAGACAGTTTTTAGGACAAATGGACAAGCCCGACGTCGAGTATATCGAGGGGCTTTCACCCGCTATTTCGATAGATCAAAAAACGACCAACAACAATCCCCGTTCCACAGTAGGCACGGTGACTGAAATATATGATTATCTAAGGTTGCTTTTCGCGCGCGTAGGCACTCCTTACTGTCCCGAATGCGGAAAAGAAATCAAACGCACAACGGTAGACCAAATTACCGATAAAATCAAAGAAATGCCCATTGGCACAAAAATACAAATACTCGCTCCAGTTATTCGTGGACGAAAGGGCGAGTACCGTCAACTTTTTGAGCAGCTGAAAAAGAGCGGATTTATACGAATTGTTGTGGACGGTATTCAGTACACATTGGACGACGAAATCGAGCTTGAAAAAAACAACAAGCACAGTATCAGCGTCGTTATCGATAGAATAGTTTTGAAAGAAGACTCTAACACACGGTTAACCGATAGCGTTGAAACAGCCTTAAAACTTGCCGAAGGGCTTGTAACGGTGGCGACTGACGAAGGTGAAACCCTGTTTTCGGAAAAATACACCTGCCCCGACTGCGGAATTACGATAGAAGAACTTGAGCCTAGAATGTTCAGTTTTAACTCTCCTTTCGGAGCCTGTCCCGACTGCACGGGACTTGGCTTTAAAATGAGTTTTGACGAAAATCTTATTTGCCCCGACAGAACGAAATCGCTTCACGACGGAGCGATAAGAATGATGGGATTTTCGCTTGATAATACCAGCTGGATGTACAATTATTTTGAAAGTTTGTCCGCTCATTACGGTTTTTCATGCGACGTTCCCGTAAAAGAGCTGCCGAAAAAAATATACGACCTTATTATGTACGGCGGCGGCGGCGAAAAATTCCAAGTAAAAATGAGCGACGGCAGATATTATAATTCGCGTTGGGAAGGCATTATCCCCATGATGACGCGCCGATACAAAGAAACGACAAGCGATTACACCCGCCGGGAATATGAAAACTTTATGGTGACGACGGAATGTGAAACATGTCACGGAAAAAGACTGAAAAAAGAAGTATTGAGCGTAAAAATCGACGGAAAAAATATATACGATATTACGCAGATGCCCATAGATAAATGTTTGCATTTTTTTGAGACACTAAAGCTTGATAAAACAAAATCCATTATTGCCGAAGTCGTTTTGAAAGAAATAAAAGCGAGATTAAAATTTTTGATGGACGTGGGTCTGAATTATCTTACTCTTTCCCGTTCCAGCGGC
This sequence comes from Clostridia bacterium, assembly GCA_028710055.1. Classification (GTDB taxonomy): domain Bacteria; phylum Bacillota; class Clostridia; order Christensenellales; family CAG-314; genus JAQUSX01. The sequence continues at coordinate 1,912 of JAQUSX010000137.1, forward strand.
AGTTTGTCGGGCGGCGAAGCACAGAGAATACGCCTTGCTACCCAAATAGGCAGCGGTCTTGTCGGCGTGCTTTATATCTTGGACGAACCGAGCATTGGACTGCATCAGCGTGACAATGAAAAACTTATCGCAACATTGAAGCGTTTGCGCGACCTTGGCAATACTTTGATTGTGGTAGAGCATGACGAAGAAACGATAATGAGCGCGGATTTTATAGTGGACGTCGGCGTGGGAGCGGGTATTCACGGCGGCAAAATCGTCGCGACGGGAACTCCCGAAGAAATTATCGCTTGTCCGCAATCTGTGACAGGACAGTATCTTTCGGGCAAAAAATTTATCCCCGTACCGACCGAAAGGCGTAAGGGTAACGGCGAATATTTAAGTATCAAACACGCGGAAAAAAATAATCTTAAAGGCATAGATATTGACATTCCACTTGGCGCATTTACTTGCGTTACTGGCGTTTCGGGCAGCGGAAAATCGTCTTTGATTAACGAAACTTTACTGCCGAAACTCGAACACGTACTTAACCGCGCGCGCGAGAAAAAAGTCGAGTGCGGCGACATTGTAGGTTACGAAAACCTTGACAAAGTTATTTCTATCGACCAAAGCCCAATAGGACGCAATCCGCGAAGCAATCCCGCGACGTATACAAATTTATTTACGCCGCTGCGTACTCTATACGCCGCTACTCCCGACGCAAAAGAAAGGGGTTACAAGATAGGGCGGTTTAGTTTTAACGTAAAGGGCGGAAGATGCAAGAACTGTTTCGGCGACGGAATTTTGCGCATAGAAATGAACTTTTTACCAGACGTTTACGTGCCCTGCCCAGTATGCAAAGGGAAACGCTACAACCGTGAAACGCTGGAAGTAAAATACAAGGGCAAAAATATAGCCGACGTACTGGATATGACGGTGGAAGAAGCGTTGGGATTTTTCAAACATATTACTTCAATAAGCAATAAACTTCAAACGCTTTTCGACGTGGGACTAGGTTATATCAAGCTTGGTCAAAGCGCGACCACTCTTTCGGGCGGCGAAGCACAAAGGGTAAAACTTGCCACAGAGCTGGCCAGACGCAGCACGGGAAAAACCGTTTATATTTTAGACGAACCGACGACGGGACTGCACTCGTTTGACGTAGATAATTTGATTTCGATTTTGCAGCGGCTTGTCGCAAACGGCAATACCGTTATCGTTATCGAGCATAATCTCGACGTTATTAAAGTAGCCGATTATATTATTGACCTCGGACCCGAAGGCGGCGATAAAGGCGGCGAAATAGTGGCGGTCGGCAC
>JAQUSX010000138.1 GCA_028710055.1 Clostridia bacterium
CGTGGGACTATATCCGAACAGATTGACTCAATTCGACGTATCAATTAGAAAAGTGCGAGCAGTAATGCCGCTTTTACACGAAAGGTACGGTCAAAATTAAAATTAAAAAAACTTACCAGGTTTTAATAAAAAAACGCTTGCCGGTGTCTTATACGGCGGGCGTTTTTTTACGCGTCAAAAAAATTTTGTTTTCGTCAAATAGGTCTACATTTATACAAAAAACAAAATTTTTGAGCTATGGCTTCGATATTATAATTTCTCTAAAAAAATGGAAATTTATATCGAATACGTCATTATCGACAATATGGCGATAAACTCGCTTTTGCTTTGGTCGGCTGCGTTAACCGCGCGGATAAAGGTAAAATGGTGGAAAATAATGCTTGCCGCGGCTATTGGCACGGGTTTCGCTTGCGTTATGCCTTTTATAGCGGTGTCGTCGCTGGTGTTAGCGGGAATAAAAATATTGATAGCTCCGTTATTGACTTTTTTGGCGTATTCGCCTGTGAACGTGAAAAAGCTCGTTTGGTCTACATTGATTTTTACGGCATATACATTTGTATTGGGCGGAATTATACTCGCGTTTATATATATGGGGGTTAATATGACGCTGGAAAAAGCGGCGGTATATTATTCATCTTCCATTCCTATAGGCGCGTATTTAGCGGGATTAGCGGCATTTGGTTTTTTGATTTTCAAGTTAAACGAATTTATAAAATCGGAAAAAAGACTAAGACAGAATATAAAAAAAACGGTGTTTACTATTGACGGAAAAAAGATATCTGCGGACGGATTTATAGACAGCGGTAACACGCTTTTTGCCGACGAGCTTCCCGTGTGCTTCGTTTCAAATAAAAAGCTGATTGCGCTGTTAAAAAATGAAATCGCCTCCGCTACGGTAACTGGGGGAAAAATAATCAGCGGAGAATATATGACCGTCGCGGGAAGTTCCGCTTTTTATGGAATAGAAAAAGAAATACAAGTGGGCGAAAAAACCCAAAAGGCGGTTTTGACTGTCTCAAAAGCGGAAACTAATAGATACGATATAATACTCAACGCGGTTTTTATGGAGGAGAATTATGAAAATAATTGAACTGTTAAAAAGGCTTTTAAAATCAACTTCGTTGGAAGAAAAAATAACCGCCTATATATGCGGAACGGAGGCATTGCCAAAACCGCTTTCGGCAGAAGACGAAGCGAAATTGATATCTCTTGCGGCGGCGGCGGATGCGGACGCGCGGGACAGTCTTATCGAGCATAATTTAAGACTTGTCGTTTATCTGGCAAAACGCTTTGAAAACACGGGACTGGAATTGGAAGACCTTGTATCTGTGGGAACGATAGGGCTTATAAAAGCGGTAGGAAGTTTTGAACCCGCAAAAAAAATAAAGCTCGCCACATATGCCAGCAGATGTATTGAAAACGAAATTTTAATGTATTTAAGAAAAGTCGTGCGGCGAAAACTGGAAGTATCATTGGACGAACCGCTGAACGTGGACGGCGAAGGGAACGAACTGCTTTTGGGCGATATTTTGGGCACGAACGGCGACGTGGTATATAGCGAGATTGAAAATTCCGTGGAAAAACAACTATTGATGGAAAGCATTTCGCATTTAAGCAAACGCGAACAGCAAATAATATTTATGCGGTTCGGCATAAACGGCAGAGAAGAAAAAACTCAAAAAGAAGTCGCGGACTTACTCGGAATCTCGCAGTCCTACATATCACGTTTGGAAAAGAAAATAATAGGCAGACTCAAAAAAGAAATAGCGAAACTAATATAAATTCTATATTGTCATAAATTTTTTACGATATAATATTTCAAATTTAATGAAAAATCTTAAATATGTATAAAAGAAAAAAGACGCTTATTTTAGCGTCTTTAATCTTTTGCTTAGAGGTTATATATGAAGAGAGGGAAAATGTTTTAGATAGTTATTTTCACTATTGCGTCGTCGCTTATTACTTCGACCAGTTTCAAGCCTTTATGTTTTTTCAGCTCTTTTATAAAAGCTTTCATCAATTCTCGGTTTTCAAAGATTTTTTTCATATCTTCATTATCTTTGCAAACCATTTTGTAAAATAATTTTGATTTTAAAAAGCTTAAGGGAAATATCAACGCGAGATTTACCTTTTCCGCTTTTACACGTATTTTCATGTTCTTTTACCCGTTATTCTACTACGACTTCGACGATGTCACCGTCAGCTGAAACGATATCAACAATCTTTCCCCTGAGACCGTGTTTTATAGCGTCGGAAACCGATTGCCAGTTAAAATCTTTCATAGAATCTTTGCCGATATTTATCATTGCGCCGCTGTCAATCATCATTGTAGCGATAGATAAAGGAAGATTTACGTTAACTCTGTCGCCGTCGTTTGAAAAAACTCTCACTTTGAGCATAAGTTTTGAAACGTCCTCATCCGTTAATGCCGCATACGCTTTCGGCGGTTCGAGCCCCAGTAGCTCGTCGGTTGTGATATGGAACAGTTGTGCTATTGAACCGAGAAGCGAAATGTCAGGGCTTGTGATTCCGTTTTCCCATTTTGAGACCGCTTGGGGCGTTACGGAAAGTTTGTTAGCAAGCTCTTCCTGCGTCATATTGTTTTGCTTTCTTAAAAGCGCGATTTTGTCACCGATATTCATTTTTTTTATTCTCCTTAAAGGTTATTTACACTTGTATTGTACTATCGCATACCCCAAAAGTCTAGCTACTAAATTGCGAATCTCTCAACCAGCGGTTGATTTTTTATAAAATAATGGTTGAGTTTCAATGGAAAAAGCTGTCTGGGGGGCAATTTTAGCAAATCTCTTGTCAAAAACAGGGCAATAGGGTATAATCAATTCACTGTGCTAGGCGGGGAGCTAGTGGTGCCCTGTCACCCGCAAACCACTACAGCGGGGCCGAATGCCGTCGGCGGTTTCCGCGTGGAAAGTGTGGACGAAGCAAGGGGTGTTGATATCAAGGTCTTGTGCAACGGAGAGCCGTGAACCATGTCAGGGCGGAAGCAGCAGCATTAAGCGGAATACTCTGTGTGCCACAAGGAAGCTTTGGGGGAGCAACCTACTTTGATACCTGTTCGGCGTAGGATTATCAACGGCGGACGCACAGTCATAGCAATTATTACGCGGAAAAAACATTTTTTCCGCGTTTTTTATTAAATTAAAATTAAATGTTAAACGACGATGAAAAAACCGCAA
>JAQUSX010000139.1 GCA_028710055.1 Clostridia bacterium
GCCGCCGTTGCTCCGTCGGCGCAAGCGGTAACAATCTGTTTCAGCTTTTTATTTAGCACGTCGCCCGCAGCATAAATACCTTTTTTGTTGGTTGCCATAGTATTGTCCACCACGATACGTCCGTCTACCGTTTCGACTAAATCCGACACAAAACCGCTTAACGGCGTCGTTCCAATAGCAACAAAAACTCCGTCGACGGCAATATTCGTCGTTTCTCCCGAAACCGAATTTTTTACGGTAATGCCGTTGATTTTTTTGTCGCCTGTAAGCTCGTCGACTTTTGAAGAAAACATAAAATGCACGTTGGGCTTATTGAGCGTGCGCATGATAACGTCTTGTCCGAAAAGTTTGCTTTGCGGAACAATAACGTAAACTTCTTTTGCCAGATTTGACAGGTACAGCGCGTCCGACATGGCGATATTGGTTCCGCCGACGACGGCTACGATTTTATCTTTATAAAACATACCGTCGCAGGTAGCGCAGTAATGCACGCCTTTACCGTCGTATTGACTTCCCAACCCAAGGTTTTTATGAGTTGCGCCCGTGGCTATAATGACGGTTTTTGTTTGATATTCTCCCGCCGTGGAAGTAATATTAATATATGCGTCCGCTTGTTTTATGGCTACTATTTCCTCGTACTTCGTTTCCAGTCCAAGCGCAGTCGCCTGCTCGTACATTTTATTCACAAGCTCAAATCCGTTCACGCTTTCGTATGACGGAAAATTTTCGATTTTGTCTATTAACGCCGTTTGTCCGCCAACGGTAAGTTTTTCAAACATTACCACGTTTAAACCGCGTCTCAATGCATACACCGCCGCCGTTAATCCTGCAACGCCGCCGCCAACTATCGCTACATCAATCATAATTTTTTTTACCTCGATATTCTTGAAATTTTTACCGCGTTATCTTTTAAATAAACTATTCTTCTATAATCGACAAAAATAAGTCCTATTAAAACGGAAATCATACCCATGCCCAGTTGCGGCAGGAGCATTTCAAATACAGCCGCGGCATTAAGCCACGAAACGAAAAATATATTAAGTCCCGTGAAAAATCCGTAATCGCCTATTATCAGGTACGCCTGCATAATAGCTTGCGCCAAAAACATACATATTAAAGCGTTTGAGAGTAAAGCTACGTAATAAGGTATGCCCGAACGCCCTCTAAATTTTGTGTAAACAAAAGCGGACGTATAGCCCATCATAAGACCGCCGAAAATATAGTAAAACCAGCTGAAAGATTTTGTAATAACGTAAACGGCGCAAATCAAAATCATCCATATCATCTGTATAAGTAAAGGCAAAACTATCGCTTTCGATACGGGTACTTCGGCGTATTTTACATCTATTACTCTTTTGTTGACCATGTAATTAAATTTATTATAACATTTTTCGTGTCCGACGCAAACAACACCGTCCACGTCAAAATACGTCGGCTTCGAACCCAGTTCTTGTCCGCAAAAGGCGCACGTTTCCGCGCTTGACGCTCCGCACATTTTTAGTAAGGCGGTAAGATAATCCATAACTTGCTTAATATTTTTGTTACGGGATACTACCGAAACTATCGGCGATGTAAGTCTGTAACGGACGATATCGTAATCCTGCGCGTTATGTTCCAATATTTTTAAGAAAGAATCGCACTCTTCTATTTGGGTATTAAAGAAGTACACGATATTGCTTCCTTCATAACCCAAACAAACGTTATAGCCGTTATATACGCCGTAATAACGGGATTTGTAAGCTTCCAGCCCGTTTTCGGCAGAAAATAAATTTATGTAATTCGTCGCCATAGATATTATTATATCTCAACGCGTTTACGAATTCAATAAAAAAAGGTTGAGTGTTGTGTTAAAAATTGGTGAAAAGTTTAATTAATGTTTCAGTTTTTTTTCATTTTTTTGGAAAAATTTTTCTTATTAAATAAAAACTGCCGCTCAAAGGCGAAGAAAAATGTCGTGTTTTTGGAAAACAGTTCGTATTAACATGTAAAATAGCTTTGGAATTTTTCTTCAGCCGATATTTTACGATTACCCTTAAAATCTCAATCTATTGCAAAACTAAAAAATTTTGTAAAAAAATAGGGCGGATATATATCCGCCCTTTTCATATAAAATTTGTTAACGTTTACTAAATTGAGGAGCTTTACGAGCTTTGTGCAAACCGTATTTCTTTCTTTCTTTCATTCTCGGATCACGGGTCAAAAATCCCGCTTTTTTTAAAGTTGATCTATCTTCGCCTGCCAAAATCAAAGCTCTAGCAATACCGTGTCTGATCGCGCCTGCTTGACCTGTTGTGCCGCCGCCAAGAACGTTTACGAAAATATCGTATTTTGCAGTAGTGTTTGTAAGCTCTACGGGTTGACGAACGATATATTTGAGCGTATCAAGCGGAAAATATTCGTCAATGCCGCGTTGGTTGATAGTAATATTGCCGCTTCCGTTGGGAACTAATCTAACGCGAGCGATAGATTTTTTTCTTCTGCCTGTTCCGCAAAACTGAAGTTTCTTTTTCAATGCAACTTTTGCCATAAATCATTTCCTCCTAGTCGCCCAAAACAAGCGTTTCGGGTTTTTGCGCTTGTTGTTCGTGTTCCGCGCCTTTGTAAACTCTTAATTTTTTGAGCATAGCCGCGCCCAAAGAATTTTTGGGAAGCATACCCTTTATAGCTTGCATAACAACGAAATCGGAACGGTTTTCCATTAATTTGCCGTAACTTGTTTCGTGCATATGTCCAGCTCTGCCGCTGTGTGTGCGGTAAAATTTTTGATTGAGTTTGTCGCCGGTTAAAACGATTTTGTCGCAATTTATAATGATAACGTGGTCGCCTGTGTCAACGTGAGGAGTAAAAGTAGGCTTGTTTTTGCCGCGCAAAATAGACGCGACTTGACTTGCCAAACGTCCCAGAACCATACCGTCTGCGTCTACAACGTACCATTTCCTTTCCACCGTTTCAGGCTTAGCCATAAAACTTTTCATTGTGTCCTCCAAAAAAATGTTAAGATTATTTGCTGTCACGACCGAACAACCCCCGTGGAGTAGGAAAAAAATTGGCAGAGCTTAATTACCAATCGATTATTCGCAGCCTAAATATTATATAAAAACCGCATTTTCTTGTCAAGCGAATGCGGTCTAATAATTTATTTTCTCATATATGATTTTGCGAACGAAAAACTCGTTAAACGCCTTCTTTTAG
>JAQUSX010000140.1 GCA_028710055.1 Clostridia bacterium
AAAACGAAGAAAACCGCAGAAGCCAAAATAAGCTTTTTCTATATAACAAAGGCGAAAAAATTCACCGCAAACAGATGGAATTTCACCAAAGTTTAGCCGCGAACCGATGGGTTTTCGGCGGCAACCGTACGGGAAAGACCGAATGCGGCGCGGTGGAGACAGTTTGGCTGGCGCGAGGAATACACCCATACCGAAAAAACCGCAAAAATATTTCGTGCTGGGTGGTATCGCTTTCGGCGCAAGTGCAAAGAGATGTGGCGCAGGCAAAAATACTGGATTACATCGATAAAAGCTGGATAGTGGAAACCGTTATGACGTCGGGACGCAAAGATTCGCCCGATAACGGCGTAATAGATTATATATTGATAAAAAACGTATTCGGCGGAATCAGTAAAATCGGATTTAAATCCTGCGAGGCGGGCAGAGAAAAATTTCAAGGTACGTCGCTCGATTTTGTGTGGTTTGATGAGGAGCCGCCTGAGGATATTTATCACGAATGCAAAATGAGAGTTTTTGACCGAAAAGGATTTATTTTCGGCACTATGACGCCTCTAAAAGGTTTAACATTCGTTTACGACGAAATTTATTTAAATAAAGGAGGAGACAAAGAAGTTTGGAGTATTTTTATCGAATGGGCGGACAACCCGTTTTTGTCGGCGGAAGAAATTGAACGGCTTGGTTCGACAATGAGCGCGGACGCGCTGTCGACAAGGCGGTACGGAAGATTTAATTCTTCGTGCGGACTGGTCTACGGCGAGTTTGACCCGTCAATTCACGTTATCGAGCCTTTTGACGTGCCTATGGGCTGGTACGACAAAATAAGTATTGACCCCGGGCTGAATAATCCGACCAGCGTCCATTGGTACGCGGTAGACGGTGACGGAGTGGTGTATGTTATAGCCGAGCATTACGAGGCAAAGAGAGAGATTACCTACCACGCCTTGAAAATCAAGGAAATCTGCGACCGCTTGGGCTGGGAAACGGGAAGTTTCGGCATAAACGCTCTTATCGACAGCGCGGCGAATCAAAAGACTCTCGCCGCGGTCAAAAGCGTCGCGGAACTTTTTTACGAAAACGGAATCAACGTCAATACTAACGTGAACAAAGACGTATTCAGCGGAATAAATCGAGTAAAAAGTTATCTCAAACCGCTGAACGGCAAGCCGAGGCTTTATATATTTTCCACGTGCGTAAATATGATCAAGGAAATAAAAAGCTACTGGTGGGGAGAGGGTGAAAAACCGGTCAAAACCAACGACCACGCAATGGACGAACTGAGATATTACATATCGTCTCGTCCCGAAGCGTACGCCCCGTCCGCCCATTCGACGCAAATACAAAAAGACATTATGAATTTAATCAAAAAAAAGAAAAACATTTTTTCGGGCAGGTAAATAAATGAAGAAAGACATCTTAGATATGGAAAAATTGAAAAAGGCGATAAAGAAAAAGGCTTTGGGTTATAACGTTGTGGAAGAAACCGTGGATTATTCGCTCATAGACGGCGAAATGGTACCGTCCAAGAAAAAGACGGCGACAAGACATATTCCGCCCGACGTTTCGGCTCTTAAAGCGTTAATGGATATGAAAGAAGAAACAGATTACGAGTCTATGACGGACGAGGAGTTATCAAAAGAAAAGACGAGATTACTCAAAATTTTGGCGGACACCGAAAATAAATAAGCGGAGAAAGGAAAATGGCAAAAAAGAAAAAAAGCGATTTTTATGAAGATATCGTTAACGAAGTGAACAAAGACTATCAAAAACGGCAGTTGATGCGACGACCGTACGAACTTGCGTGGCAGCTTAATATGAATTTTTTGATGGGAAATCAGTATTGCGCCATATCTGCCAGAGGCGCAATAGAGCAAGAAGACAAAAACTATTACTGGCAGGAAAAACAAGTGTTTAATCATATTGCGCCGATAGTGGAAGCAAGGCTCGCAAGGCTCAAACGCGTTCGTCCAAAAATGACGGTAAGACCCTTTTCGGGCAATCAGGACGATATTTCATCGGCAAAAACGGCGACAAAAGTATTGCAAAGCATAAGCGAAAAACTTGCGCTTGACGCAAAACTTGGCTCGGCGACGGCGTGGAGCGAAGTAACGGGAACGGTTTTTTACAAAATTATATGGGACGAAACTAACGGCGACAGCATTTTTGTCAATAACGAAGTACGTAATTTAGGCGACGTAAACGTCACCGTTGTGCCTCCGTTTGAAATATATCCCGACAGCAACGTCGCCGCCGATATAGACGAATGCGGCTCGATTATTCACGCAAAAGTGTATTCCGCAGCCGAGGTGGAAAAAATCTGGGGAGAAAAAGTAAAAGGCGGCGAAATAAAAGTGTTTTCGATGACTGGCGGGGCGGCGGTAGGCGGTTACGGTTACAATTCTGTTATTCCGTCGATTACATCGGAATCAAAAAACGACCACGTGGTCGTCATTGAAAAATACGTTAAACCTTGCGACGAATATCCCAATGGACAGCTTATTATCGTTGCGGGCGACAAGCTGCTGCATTACGGCGAACTGCCTTTTAGCAATCAAAACGACGGCAAAAGAGGCTATCCTTTCGTAAGGCAAGTTGCGCACGAACAGGTAGGATGTTTTTGGGGCGCGAGCGTTATTGAAAGAATAATCCCCGTGCAACGCAGCTATAACGCTGTTAAAAATCGCAAACACGAGTTTTTAAATAGACTTGCTATGGGCGTATTGACTGTTGAAGACGGCAGCGTGGACACGAATAACCTTGAAGAAGAAGGACTGTCGCCTGGTAAAATACTCGTCTACCGACAAGGGGCGGAAAAGCCTCACTTTTTGGCTGCGGGAAACGTGCCTGCGGATTTTTCGTACGAAGAAGACAGATTGCTTAACGAGTTCGTCGTTATATCAGGTGTATCGGAAATATCGCGTAACAGCGCGACACCAACCAATATAACTAGCGGTGTCGCTTTGCAGATACTGGTTGAGCAGGACGACACAAGGCTTTCAGCTACCGCCGAGAATATACGTTTTGCCTTAAAAGAAATAGCGAAAAACGTTTTGAGACTATACAAGCAATACGCTGTAACGCCAAGGTTATTAAAAATCGTAGGCGAAAACGAAGTGGAGCTATATTATTTTTCCGCTAGCGACATTAACAGTGACGACGTCGTTTTGGA
>JAQUSX010000141.1 GCA_028710055.1 Clostridia bacterium
GTTATGTCAAATTTTGCACCCAAAACGTCTTCGATACGTTTTAGTGAAGCGGAACCCATCGTTATCATATTGATAGACATACCAACGGCAATCATAGGCCAAACCAGCATACCTAAGTACTGAATAAATACGGTAAAGTCGCCTACGGAAATCTGTGTATTAAGAGCCAAATAGCCGCCGAAAGCTATAGCCACGGCAAAGGCTAATCCCGCGATTAACGTCATTATCGGGTCTATAATCGCGCGGGTTTTGGTCAAACTCATATTTTTTGAAAAATAATTTTGATTGATTTTATCAAAAGAGTCTATCTCTTTATCTTGCTGAACGAAAGCTTTGATGACTTTTATTCCCGAAATATCTTCTTGAACAAAGTCCGATATTTCAGCGAATGCTTTTTGCCGAGCGTAAAACTTTTTGAATAGTTTTGGTCCGATAAGCCCCGTTACGACTGCGATTACAATCAAAGGAGCTACCGAAACAGCCGTCAACGGTACGCTGACTAACGTTAGCATACTTGACAAAATAAAAATTAATAGACAAATGACGTCGCATATCATCATAATGCCTTGACCCATTGCTTGACGCACGGCTTCTAGGTCGTTGGTGATATACGCCATAATTTCGCCAGTTTTATGCTGTTGATAATAATTGAGCGAAAGCCCTTCTAGGTGGCTGAATATATCGTTTCTTATATCTCTTTCTATTTTTCTAGCGGTACCGAAAATGAAATAACGCCAGATTATACGTCCGACGACGATTCCCAAAGCGATAAGACTGATAGCGACAGCGTCCTTCGTTAATTCCGCGGCAGTCAAAGAAGCGGCATCGAGCGAATCGATGACGCTGCCAATGTAAACTGGTATACGAGTTTGCGCAAAGTCGATTGCGACCAAAAAGAAAATACCCAGTAGATAGCTCAACCAGTATTTTCTTAAAAAGCTTCTCATATATGAACTTTTAACCAAGTCCATAATGCTGTCTTTTTTCTTTTCTTTCGTCATTGTTCTTCCTTAAAAAAATGGATTAAACAATCGTAACATAATATTTTTTATTTAGCAAACAAATTTAACAAAAAATTGGCTTTTTTATGAATTTTTTTTATGAGTATTGGCACAGTTTTTTTAGCCTTTCTTTTTAATTTTTTTACGCATAATTTTTTTGCTGTCCTTATTTTTTGTCCTTAAAAAAAGAAATGTCTATCTATATCTTTTTATGTTTTTATCGCTATAGTAATGTATCTGCAAACTTCTTCGCGGTTTTCTTTATATCTTTTTCATATTAACATTTTTTCGAGAATTTTTCGCAGTTTCTTATGAAAGTGATTTAAATGCGTTTGACCATCACCATACATGGATTATTTTCATCCCAAAGAGTCGGGAAAACTTCCAGCATTCTAAAACCTATACTTTCATAAAACGCAACTGTACGGTCATATTCTTCATAGCGTCCCTTCTCAACGGTTTTTACTTGCAAGTATTCATAGCCGTGTTCTTTTGCAAAAGCCGTAAATGCGTCAAACAGCTTTCGTCCTACGCCCTCTCTATGAAATTGGGGCAAAACGCCCATTACGTAAATTTCCGCTGTATATTCGCTTGTGCTTTTTAAGGAAATAAAACCGATATATTCGCCGTCTTTTTCATACGCCCAGAACGGCATCTTAGCGCTTCTCTCAATATACTCGTTGGTATATTTCGGAACTCCAAACCAGTCGGATAGTTTATTTAATATTTGCCCGGCTATTATTTTCTTTTGAGATTCGTCATTGATAAATTCTACCAAAATTTTTCTCCTATTTTTTCTATTTAGTTTAAAATTATTTACACAATTATTTTAGCATATGCTTAGAAACTATTGCAATATGGAAAACTAAAAAAGCTTTTTATTTCTATATTAAAAATTTTTGTTTTGTAGTTTTAGAAAAACGAAAAAATATTATAAACAGTTGTCTAACGCGTTTTTGTGTGTTACAATTACAAAGCTGATTATTTGTTATATTTATCAAATAGCGTGGGTTGAGATAAGTAAAAATTTTGAGAAAATTTTTCGCTTAAATATGTTTGCTAAATAAATAAAACATTAAAGCATTGCGTTAGAATTTTGAGTTCTCAGCATTTAAAACTAAATATTATTATGGGGATATAGCTCAGATGGTAGAGCGATACGTTCGCAACGTATAGGTCAGGGGTTCGAATCCCCTTATCTCCACCAAAAAAACTTTCACTTTCGTGAGAGTTTTCTTTTTTTTCTAAATTTTTTTTGATATAATAATAGAAAAATGGAAAACTACAAAAATGAAATTATCCTTATCAGTAAATAAAATAATAAATAAAAATATTTTAGAAAATACCGCAACAATCATAAACACGCTTAAAGATAATAGCGGTAAAGTCGATATGGTGTGTTTCGGTGAAACCTTTTTACAAGGCTTCGACTGTCTCTGCTGGATTTTTGAAATTGACCGTAATATGGCAGTTAAAAAAAATTCGGAAGCGATTAAAACCATACAAAGAGCTGCGTCATATTTAAAGATAGCTGTAGCTTTCGGCTATATTGAAATCAAAGGAAAAAAACTTTACAGTAGTTATATGATAATTTCGAACAAAGGTAAAATTATCTATAATTATCGACGGATTACCAAAGGCTGGAAAGAACCGATAGCGGATAAACATTACCGCGAAGAAAGGAAAACGGGTATCTTTAAAATGCAGGGATATAAATTCGCAGTGGGCTTATGCGGCGATTTGTGGGATGATAACGTTTTAAAGAATTGCGTGAAACGAAAACCCGATGTTTTGTTATGGCCAGTTTATCTTGATTATCCGATTAAAAAGTGGAATAAGGAAAAATACGATTATATTATGCGTGTCTCAAAATATAATTTTCATATAGCTTTAGTCAACAGTCTTTGTGACGGAGAAGACCTTGCAAAGGGCGGTGCGTTATATGTTAAAAACAGAATGATTGTCTCTGAACTTCCCGCTGGCAAAATTGGCGAACTAATATTAGACGTAATTAATTTTTAGGGTATTTAATATTACTATCCTCCTATTCTTGACGTAAAAAATTCTACCCAGCTTCTGGGCGTAAATCTTGAAAAGAAATACAATAGTTTATATTTTCCGCCGACGATTACGAACGGCTTATTTTTCTTTCTGTTAGCAGCTTT
>JAQUSX010000142.1 GCA_028710055.1 Clostridia bacterium
CGAGCGCGACTTAATAAAATCAAGGTCAGTAGAGAAAAAAGCAAAAAAATAAAAGAGACATAATATATGTCTCTTTCGTGGTGGAAGTGAGTAGGCTCGAACTACCGACCTCGCGCTTATCAGGCGCGTGCTCTAACCAACTGAGCTACACTTCCATATTATTAACATCTTAATTTGACAACTTGCCAATTGCGCGCGCCTGAGTGGGCAGGCACTGTGCTCTAACCATACTCCGCAGCACCTCCAAGATGAGTTTTGCGGCAAGCCGTGTTATTTTTTGTGCCCACACCTGTTTGGTGCAGGCACAAATTATTTTTGGTGGAGATGAGCGGGATCGAACCGCTGACCCCCTGCTTGCAAGGCAGGTGCTCTCCCAGCTGAGCTACACCCCCGAAAAACGCTTGTCACGCTCGTATATATTAGCATTATTAAAAAATTATGTCAATTATTTTGTGGTAATTTTTTTAGAATATGCTACAATTAGTTTATGAAAACGTATCAGAAAAACGACGAATTTAGTTACGCTCTCGGGGCGTTCCCGACGTTCGAGCTTGTCAAAAACCGTCCAGATAAAACCGCGTCCATTATTCGCCACGAAAAGCTAACTGTAAATGAAAGTATCGAAAAACTTTTTGCGCTCGCAGAAAATAATTCCATTCCGATAGAGACCAATTCGCGCTTATGTGAAAAGCTAAGCCCGAAAGAAAATATCTTTCTTATCGGCGTTTTTTCAAAATACGAAATGACGCTTCAAAAAAACGTAAATCATATTATGCTCGTAAATCCATCCGATATGGGCAACCTCGGCACTATACTTCGCGCGGCATTGGGGTTCGGTATAAATAACGTTGCCGTTATTGGCGAGCATGCGGATTTTTTTAATCCAAAGACCGTACGCGCGTCCATGGGAAGTATTTTTTCGATGAACATTCAGGTATTTAACGATTTTTCCGATTACGCCGCCGTCCACAAAAATTCCCCTTATCCTTTTATGCTTGGCTCAAAAACAAAATTGCAGCAGCTCAATGACGCCAACAAACCGTATGTTTTGATTTTTGGCAACGAAAGCTCAGGGTTGCCTGATAATTACCTAAATATTGGAACGCCTATCGTAATAGAACACACGCAAAAAATAGACAGTTTAAATCTGCCTATCGCGGCTGCGCTGGCTATGTATCATTTTGACAAAATCAGTCGACATTGACAACTAAAATTATTGTGATAAAATTTATTTATGGTAAAAAATAATAATTCAAATCCCGAAATAGACTACGGACTGCCCGAACTAACACTAAAATACAGACGCAACGGGAAACAGCCGTTAAGCGAAAAACTTATCGAGCTTGAAAAACTTGACAATATGCAGTTTGAGCATTATATGGCAAGGTTGTTTGCTTTAAAAGGTTACGAAGTCAAATATACGCCTATAGAAAACGATTACGGCGCGGACCTTATTATTACGCGCGGAAATGAAATAGTAGCCGTAAGGTGTTTACTGGGCAAAGAGATTTTGGATAAAGACGCTATTGAAGACGCGTTGGAATCTATGAAACATTATGCCGTGCGAAAAGTAATGATAGTTACAAACCAAATGTTCACGCGCGACGCAATTAAGTTTTCACGCAAAAATCCCGTCATATTAGTAGACCGCCCCGCCTTAATCGAAGACTATCTAAAAATGAAAATTTAACATTTCAACCAAAATGAAATCGACTCCGCTTTTTGCGGAGTTTTTTTGTGTTAATTATGAGTTATAAAAAAATTGTATTTAAAATTTTGAGGGTTTTGTTTTGAAAAAATTGAAACATATAGTATAATAAAGAAAAATCATTAAGGAGAGGCGCAAAGAATGGAACAACTAAAAGGCGCGTTGCTTTTTGGACAGTCGGGGGGCCCTACCGCTGTTATCAACGCATCCGCGCTGGGTGTTTTTGAAGAAGCGGCAAAATACGACTGCATTACGAAAATTTACGGAGCTTCGCACGGCATAAAAGGAATACTTTTTGACGAATTATTCGACATCGACCAAGAAGACCCCGCGGAACTCGCTTTACTCAAAAATACTCCAAGTAGCGTTTTGGGCTCTGTTCGATACAAACTAAAACCGCCCGAGGAAGACGACTCGGATTACCGCAGGATTTTAGAAGTGTTCACAAAATACGATATCCGCTACTTTTTGTATAACGGCGGCAACGATTCTATGGATACTTGCTACAAAATCGGCAAATATCTTACCGACCACAACTATCCTTGTAAGATAATCGGCGTACCAAAAACAATTGACAACGACCTTTTCGGCACCGACCATTGTCCCGGTTACGGCTCGGCTGCAAAATATATCGCCACTTCGTGTATGGAGCTCGCGCGCGACAGCAGAGTGTACGATAAAGGCAGTATTACTGTAATCGAAGTAATGGGACGCAACGCAGGCTGGCTGACCGCAGCAAGCGCGGTGGCTTCATATAAAGGCTGGGGACCCGACCTTATTTATGTGCCCGAACTTCCCTTCGATTTAGACGATTTTCTCGCCGAAGTTAAAGAAGTTTTTGTTGAAAAAGGCGATTGCATGGTAGTCGTTTCGGAAGGCATAAGAGACCGTGAAGACAAATATATCAGCGAATATCAAAAAAATGCCGTTTGCGACAGTTTTAATCATATTCAGCTCGGCGGAGTGGGAAGTTTTCTCGCCGCATTGGTAAAGCAATCTACAAACGCGAAAGTCAGATCGATAGAATTTAGTCTTTTGCAGCGTTGCGCGGCTCATATCGCGAGCAAAACCGACGTTGACGAAGCGTATCTGGCGGGAGCGGAAGCGGTAAAAGCGGCGGTAAACGGCAAAAGCAATATTATGATAGCATTCGGACGCGCGGAAACAAAAGAATACAAGCTAGTAATAAAAGAACTCCCGCTTGAAATGGTAGCGAATACAGAGAAAAAATTGCCCGAAGATTATTTGTGCAGCGACCGCCATTTTATCACCGAAAAATTTATGGATTACGTTTTGCCTTTGATAGATGGCGAGGCATATCCGCCGTTTGTTGACGGAGTGCCGCATTTCGCAACATTAAAGCGAGTAAAAACGAGATAACGGATTAAATTTTAAGAGAGTTAAACTTAACTCTCTTTTTCTTTACTTTTTTATTTAACAATATCTTTAAT
>JAQUSX010000143.1 GCA_028710055.1 Clostridia bacterium
CCGTTAGCCGCCGTCCACACTCCCGGATCTGTGCCGACAATAACGACTTTTTGCTCGGCGTAAACAACCGAAACGGCGATTTGGTCGAATGTGCGTCTTGCCAAAAACGGAGCGAAAGAATGAATAAAAGGAATATAGCCGTATGTCGCCATACCCGCAGCGATACTTGTCATATTCGCTTCAGCAATGCCTATATCAAAACATCTATTGGGGAATTTTTCATAAAGCGGTCCAGTACCGCACGCTTTTGACAAGTCAGCGTCCAAAATAACGATATTTTTATTTTCTTCCATAAGCTTAGCGAGCGTCGCCGCGTATGCTTTTCTCATTTCCATAAATTATCGTCCTCCTTAGTGTAGTTCCGCAAGAGCTTTTTCAAGCTGCTCGTTCGTAACGTTCGTGCTGTGATTGCCGACACCCATTTGCTCGTAAAAAGAAACACCTTTGCCTTTAACGGTGTCTGCGATAATAACCGTAGGCACACCCTTGAATGACTTGGCAAGATTTATCGCATTGTCGATAGCTTTGTGGTCGTGTCCGTTTATACGCACGGTGTTAAAGCCAAACGCTTTCATTTTTGCTTCAAAGTCTTCCATTTTCAAAATTTTGTCCGTTACGTTGTCTATTTGCATTCCGTTATTGTCTATAAATACGGTAAGATTGTCGAGTTTTCTAAATGCCGCTTGCATAAATGCTTCCCAAACCTGCCCTTCCTGAGTTTCGCCGTCGCCTACGATAGCGTAGATATGCGCGCCGTCATCGGCAAGTTTACTTGCCATAGCGACGCCGACCGCGCAGCTGATACCTTGACCAAGACTGCCCGCCGATACGTCAACGCCTTTTGTCAAAACCGCGTTGCAATGACTGGGTAAATGCGTGCCGATTTTGTTGAGCGTCAGTAATTCGCTTTCGTCAAAAAAGCCGAAACTGCTTAACGTTGCGTACAATGCCGGTCCCGCATGACCTTTTGACAAAACAAAACGGTCTCTGCCTTGTTTTTTGGGATTCTTTGGGTCCACTCTCATGTGTTTTTCGTACAAAACCGCCAAAATATCGACGATTGACAAACATCCGCCGACGTGACCCACGCCGAAACTGTTTATACTTTTCAGTATGTTGCGGCGTATTTCTTTCGCTCTGCTTATCGTATCCATTTTTTTCTCCTTGGAAAAATATATTATTGTTGTTTTTCGACTTCCATCTGCAAGTTTTCGGTGCGTACCGACAGATCGTAAAGTTTTTTATACAGTCCGTGATTTTTCATTAACTCCGCGTGCGTGCCGACTTCCACTATGCCTTTATCGGTCAGCACGATAATTTTGTCAGCGTTTCTTATGGTGGAAAGTCTGTGCGCAATTACTATGCTTGTTCTGCCCTTCGCAAGTAAATCCAAAGACTTTTGCACTTTTACTTCGCTCTCATTATCTAACGCGCTCGTCGCTTCGTCAAGTATAAGTATCGGCGGATTTTTCAAAAAAACTCTGGCTATCGAAACTCTTTGCTTTTGTCCGCCCGATAGTTTTACGCCCCTTTCGCCGACAAAACTGTCATAGCCGTCTTTCAACGTCGAAACAACCTCGTCCACGCCCGCAAGCTTTGCCGCTTGGATTATTTCTTCTTTCGTGGCGCCGATTTTACCGTACTCGATATTATCGGCTACGGTTCCCCAAAACAAATATACGTCCTGCTGCACAACGCCGATATTTTCTCTCAATGATTTCGCCGTAACGTCTTTTACGTTTTTGCCGTCGACCAATATTTTGCCGCCAGTCACGTCATAAAAACGAGGAATTAGGTTGGCGATAGTAGTTTTGCCGCCGCCGCTGGGTCCTACGATTGCGACAGTTTCGCCTTGATGGATAGTGAAATCGACTTTTTCCAATACGTCTCTATCGGTGTTTTTGTAGCGAAAAGTAACGTTTTTAAATTCGATATTTCCTTTTACGTCCGTAAGCTCTTTCGCGTCTTCTTTGTCCGTCAATTCAATAGGCGTATCCATAATCTGCTGGTATCTGGCAAAAGCGGTAATACCTTTTTGGAACTGCTCGGAATAATCGGCAAAGTTTATCAGACTGTTAAGCAACGTGTTTGCGTAAAGCAGATACACAACGAACACGGGCGCGCTTATTTTGAATATCGCGCCGAGTACCAATATGCTTATATACATCACGGCGTCCATCGAGCGAATGCCCGCGAAAAACGTGCCCATATAGTGATAAGTTTTTGATTTTGATTTTATAAATTCTTGATTGCCGCGCTCAAACTTGTCTTCTTCCAGTTTTTCATTGGCGAAAAATTTAACTACTCTTACTCCAGCTAAACTGTCTTCAACTTGAGCGTTAATTTCCGCCATATTATTACGGTTTTTCTGATAGTTGTCGTCCCACTTGTTATTAAAATGTATCGTAAGCCACGCCATAAACGGCGTAAGTACAAACAGACAAACAGTCATTCGCCAGTCTTTCATCGCTAGTATCGTAAATATTCCTATGATACGGATGGACGCGATAAAAAGCGTTTCGGGACAATGGTGAGCAAACTCTGTTATATCGAATAAATCCGTAGTTATACGGGACATTAACGTGCCGACTTTTTGATTGTCGTAAAAGCTGTGCGACATTTGCTGTAAATGGTGGAACATATTTCGTCTAAGGTCGCTTTCTATTCTTACGCCCATGATATGTCCGTATTTTGCCACAAAAAATCTGCAAGCTATTTCAACAATTCTTATACCTATCAATATAGAAGCGTATTTAATAACGGTCAATAGTACCAAATATCCCGTGGCAATAGCTTCCGTCGTGATTTGTTCTACAAACAGCGGGAACACTATTTCCACTCCCGCAGCTACCAAAGAACAAATCATATCCAATGCAAATAAACCTATATAAGGTTTATAATGCGGAATAAAATCCTTTACGTAACTCCAACTTTTTCTTTTTTTCGCTACGTTCTCTTTATTTTCAAAAGTCATAAATCTCCTTAGATGTTTTTTATCTGTTGTAAACCTCTGTTTTGGCAAGTAAAATAAATTACTTGCGTTTTAACGGATATTTGTTTTAATATTTTGAGTGTTTCACTAAATTCGGCTTCGCCGTAATTCACAAAAGCGTCGTCAACCAAAACGAACGGAATATCGT
>JAQUSX010000144.1 GCA_028710055.1 Clostridia bacterium
GGCGGAGTAAGAGATTTTATTTCCGTCGGAAATTGGTTTCCCGTTTTTAATATTGCCGATAGTTTATTGACGTGCGGTATTGCCTGCGTGATACTGGCTATGATATTTTTTGACGACGACGCATTAATAAAAACGCATAAAAAACTCAAAGCAGAGGAAAATGGACAAAGCGAAAACGATAAAACTTAACATCGACGAAGAAAACGAAAACGAACGTCTTGACGTTGCTATCAGCGACGGCGTGGAAAATTTTTCACGCTCGAAAGCTCAAAAACTTATCGAAGGCGGCGCGGTGAAACTTAACGGCGAAACGGCGGAAAAAACTTCAAAAACGGTAAAAATCGGCGACGTTATCGAAATAAGCTTTCCCGAGCTTAAGTCCGTAGAAATTTTGCCGCAAAATATTCCGCTGGATATCGTTTTTCAAAACAGCATGCTTGCAGTTATAAACAAGCAAAGGGGACTTACCGTTCACCCCGCGAACGGGGTTTATACCGATACGCTGGTAAACGCTTTGCTATATCACCTAAGCGACCTTAGCGGAATTAACGGCGAATTAAGACCGGGCATTGTTCATAGGCTCGACAAAGAAACGTCGGGGCTTATGCTTGTGGCAAAAAACGATATCGCGCACCGTGACCTTGCCGAACAAATACAGTCAAAAGAATGTAAGCGCATTTATTACGCTCTTGTAGAAGGGGTTATCAAGGAAGACAGCGGTATTATAGACAAGCCTATCGGACGAAGCACTACCGACCGCAAAAAAATGGCGGTCGACCCGCAAGGAAAAACGGCAGTAACGGAATATACCGTTTTAACTAGATACGCCAAAAACACTTTGGTAAAATTTCAGTTGCAGACAGGACGCACTCACCAGATAAGAGTGCATACCAAATATATCGGACATCCTGTCGTTGGGGACAAAACATACGGATTTAAAAATCAAAGATTCAATCTAAGCGGGCAGCTATTACATTCAAAAGAAATCATCTTTACAGATCCCGAGAGCGGAAAAATATTGGAATTTCAATCGGAATTGCCCGATTATTTCCAAAAAATATTAAAAATAATAGAAAACGAGCGTATATGAAAAGTTTTTTGACTCTAAACCAGCTTAGCGTAAGCCAAATAAAAATATTGCTTGACCTTGCGAAAGATATGAAACATATCGCGCAAGCGAAAAACAAAAAAGGACCGCAGATGCTCGGGAGGTCTATGATTTGCATGTCCGACGAAAAATATGATTTTACGGCAGTTTCGCTGGCTTTTCAATATTTGGGCGGAACAGTCATCGCAGCGGAAAATTACGGCGATATTTTAAATGCGTCGAGAAAATACGCCAACTACGGAGCGAGCATTATTGCGGTAAAAACAAAACACGAGGCGACGTTAAAACGCGTAGACGAAGTTTGCGAATGTCCCGTACTCAATTTAGGAACCGAAACGACTAATCCTATCGAAGCGTTGTCCACGCTCGCTACGCTGCTTTTTTGCTTTGATACTTTGGAGAAAATAAACATTAGTATGCTAGGCTATGAAAAAAAATCTTATGTTAACGAGCTAATGTATTTTTTGAACCTATACAAAGCCAACGTTTTCCCGTTTTTCCCGTATGATAAAAACAGTTTTTATCCTCCCGAAATGCTGACTTTCAAAAAAATCGAACACTCTTTGTCCGAAGCCGACGTTATTATTGACCTTGGCGTAAGAAGCAAAAACGAAAGGGAAGAATATTACTCCGATGCCGAAGGTATAAGCGAAAAATTGCTCGCCAAAACAAAGCCTGAAATCAAGCTTTTGGGTTCGCGCGAATATTCCGTCCGCGGAAAAGCGACGGAGTATCCCTTTAATCTGGTCGACCGACAAGAAAAAGATTATATAGCCTGCTGTATGGCTGTCATTTATTATTTTTTTCGTTAAATTTTTTTAGTTGCTAAATTAATTTAATTTAAAATTAAATTAATATTATTTTTTTTCGCCATATCTTGTTTGCGCAAAAAAATTATCATTATAATTTACAAAAGATTAGGTTTTTTACCCAATCTATTTCTTTTTTATGCCGTTTTTCATTACTGATATTTAGGTTAAATACTCTATGTCTGTAATTAAATGATTTTAATTATATCGACTGTATAAATAAATTAACATTTTCTATTGACTTCTGCCAAATTGCTATTATAATTTATATTAACAATATAAATATCGAAAGAAAACATATATCCCATATGCGTAATTCTCGCTAAATTTATTACGGAGAAAATAAATGAAAATCAAAAAATTATTAGCTATTATACTCGTTTTGTGCTTTGCCGCGTTTGCGCTATGCGGTTGCGTTACTCAGCGTCAATTAAAGCTTGAGTATACTGAAGAGACCAGCATTCGTTTCACCGAACCTTACGGATATAAGCTGTTTAGCTATCACGGCGGTTACAGTACACAATACGAAGGTGTTACCTATTATTTTGACAAAGATATCACCGAGGATCAACGCAACGAATTTATTACCGAAACCGTTGCCGTACTAAAAGAAATACAAACTCGCACAGGTGTTGAAGCAAGCGAAAAAATAATTAATGTATGTACGGACGAATATAAGCCTCGAGCCGACGAGCAGCTTTATCTCGGGTTTCCTTGTTTTAAAACCACGGAGTATGTCGTGGGGCTGTGTAAGATGCTGTTCGGAAATGAAGTTAATTATGGCGTGCTATACGGCTTGGCAAATAACATAGCCATTAAGCGCGGCTATGGCGAAGAAGCGCAAAACTTGGAACAAGCTCTCACCCTTTGCGAAGACGCGCCCGAATATCTTGACCTTAATTATCCGTGTTTTTTAGATAATTACGCCGACCAAGAAACTTTAAGTAAGGTAAAGACCATAGCGACCGGGTTTTATTCTTACCTTGAAGACAACGGGAAAACCGATCTTATCACCGATTTTACAAGTCAAAAATATACCATATTTAAACGAATTTTTGTCTATTAACGGTAAGCCGTATTACGATAATTCCGATCTTGACGGTATTATTGTGTACGGCGGCGGTCAAGCCGTAAGGCTGATATGGGAAACAAGTCAATCTAAATTTTATTTAATGGATAACTTTGAAGAAAATGGCTATGATCCATATTTTGGCGAAGTGG
>JAQUSX010000145.1 GCA_028710055.1 Clostridia bacterium
TTCTTAGGTCCCCCGCGCTTATCGACACTATTTGGTCAAGCCCTTCTTCGGTCAATTCTATATCTACGCCCTTAAAACCTTTGGGACTAGTTAACGCTTTTAAAATCCCTTCTTTGACGTCGTCATTAGTTAGCGAATGAAACTCAAAAACACGGCAGCGGCTCACGATAGCGGGAGTCATCGACGCATACGGGTTTTCGGTCGTCGAACCGATAAAAATAATATATCCTTTTTCTATCGCTTGCAAAACGCAGTCCGACTGAGCCTTGCTCCAGCGGTGACATTCGTCCAAAAGCAAATACGTCCGTTTTCCCGAAACTTCGTAGCGTGAAACGGATTCTTCTATTATTCTTTTAGCGTCCTTAACTCCTGAAAGCACGGCATTAAGTTTTTCAAAATGACAATCGGTGCTGTTTGCCAAAATATTGGCGAGCGTGGTTTTGCCGCAGCCGGGCGGTCCCCAAAAAATACAACTGCCTACGCCGTTCGATAATATCGCTCTGTGCAAAAGCGAACCTGCGGATACAATGTGTTTTTGTCCGATAAATTCGCTCAATACTACAGGGCGCATACGCTCCGCCAATGGAGCCATTTTTGCTTTGTCAAAAAAAGTGTTCATTACGGCTATTTTACCACGAAGATACTGAAAGCGCAACAAATTATAATTATCGAAAAAAGCCTATAAATAATATAAAAAAGTCCGAGAATAAGTTTTTTTGTTGACAGTTTCATTAGTTATTTTTTTAATTCTAAATAATAAATTTTGAGCAGTTTAGTAGTTTAATTTTAATGCGACTGCGGTAAAAGTCAATATTTACGCTTGCACAGTTATTTGAATATAATCATCGGGCAGACTGTCGATTTTGATATCTCCCGAATAACCGATATTACCGATATAGGCTTTTTGGGGATAACCTTGCACATAGTTTACGAAAATCTTTTTTCCGTTAAGGTTAACGGTTATAGACGCTAGCTTTCCCGACACAGGGTAAAATCCCACGCAATTGTTTTGTAATTTCACGCCGTATATTTTTTCCAATACATATAGGTACGAAAAACAAGGCGGAAGTTTTGCTTTCTGAGATAAATCAAAGATTTTTTTAGCCGTGTCGGCGCAAAACCAATCTGAGAAAAAATGACTGCCCGACAAAACGGATTTTAGCGCGGTTACGTTTTGAACCGTGAAAAGTCTGTCGCCCAAAATGTCGTGTGCTTTTTCATTCAAATAAAGTAAAGTTACCGCTTCCGTAATATTCTGCGGCGACAGCGTCAAAATTTTTCTTATATGTGCGTTAATTTCTCTATCACGCAAAAAACGCGTGTCCGCGCTCACGGCTGTGAAATTCAATATGCATGCAGTCAAAAGCAACGGCTCGTATGCGACGCGGGGATTGCCGTTTTCAAAATATGGATAACAAAATCCGCGTAAAAAACCGCCGTCAACTAACTGTTCGATATACTTTTCCGCAAAACTAACATCATAATGACTCAAACACAGACATACCAATGGATGCGGAGAAATGCAAAAATCGCGAATTTTGGGCAAAATACAGCTCATTTCATCGTTAAATTTTATCGCCGTTTCGTTGTCGCAAAAAATCGGCGTTTCAACGGTTTCCCGCTCGACAGGAATGAGTTTGTCAAGTTCTAAAACCAAGTTTATTCGCGTGGAGTTTTCAGGCACGGTTATTTTCAAATTTTCAACGTTATCCATAGCTAACTAAGTATTGCCGACAAAAACGCTTTTATTTCGACTTATTATTTTTTTGCGAAAAAAACTGCCCATAAAAAATTAAAGACTAAAAATAAGTTATAAGTTGCAAATGAGAAATATAAGAAATTTTAAAATTTGATTTACAATCGAATATATAGACGCTTATTGAACAACATTATTTGAGGCGAATTAAAAGCGACAAATTCATTTCCCTTTACCGAATGTGGCATAACTATTAATAAAAAAATGTACTCTTTTCATAGCCTAAACTCACAATACAGATAAGTCATTACCCGCTGCCAATGAAAGTCCGAAATTATTTTTCAACAAAAGTTTTGTATAAGTATTTATCTACTGACCAGTTTGGTCAGTATCTAATATTTTTCATTATTTCTATCTTTAAAAAAATGTTTTAATAAAAGACTAAATATATCTCTAAGTTAAGAAACAAAATTTTTTGATAACAGCTAAGATTTTTTTGAATCACAAAAATATATCTCATTTTGTACAAGTTGTGCCGAATAAAATAATGAAAAACGGAGATTTTTTATGGGTTTTTTTGAGCTTCTGCACAAACTGCTGTTTTTTTGCGGTTATTTTTCGTCTACCGTAAGTTACCCAAAACCGCTCCCGCCTGAACAGGAGCGTAAATATCTTGAGCTTGCCGCAAAGGGCGACAAAGAGGCGCGGGAAAAACTTATTACGCATAACCTGCGGCTTGTGGCGCACATAGCGAAAAAATACGCCGTCGGCAATGATATTGACGATCTTATTTCCGTGGGCGGTATCGGGCTTATTAAAGGTATTGAAAGTTATAATATCGAAAAAGGCACAGCTCTGGCGACGTACCTTGCAAGGTGTATTGAAAACGAAATATTAATGATGTTAAGAAGCAACAAACGCTACCGCAACACCGTTTATCTTAACGAACAGCTGGGCGTCGACAACGACGGCAACGAGTACACTCTGCTTGAAATTTTGTCCACTAGCGAAGAAAGCGTTTTTCAGCAAGCGGAAACTAATATAATGCGTCAAAATCTTTTCCGCATAATGGACGAAACGCTTTCATCCCGCGAGAAAAAAATAATAGAAATGCGGTACGGTCTATCGGGTAATCCGCTAACGCAACTAGAAACAGCAAAACGAATGGGTATATCGCGCAGTTACATAAGCCGCATAGAAACAAAAGCCCTCAGTAAACTACGCACAAAACTAAACTCGTACAAAGAGTTTTAATAAAGTATAAAACAATTTATCAACTAGCTTATTTCACAATATTTTTTTAAACAAAAAAATTAGTAGTTTATAATTAATAATCGCGTTTATATTTTAACGCGATTATTTGTTTTTTTATTTAAATTAAGATTTCTGCATACAAAAACCTGAATTAAAATTGTTATTCCCCTGTATAACCCCAAACT
>JAQUSX010000146.1 GCA_028710055.1 Clostridia bacterium
TCTGACGGCGTTCGCGGCGTGCGGCAGTAAAACGCTTTATACATACGAACTTATGACGGGCGGCACTTACGTTTTGACGGAAACGGACGACGAGACAGTAGGCAAAACGCTGAAAGAAATCGTGGCGGAACTGGAAAACGAGTTCGACTGCGATTTCAAAAAAACGACGGACGAAAGCGGCACGATTTACCTTATCCGCGACAGCGGCGCAACGCCTTCTGAACAAATTACTTTAAGTGACGATTTTTTAGCAAGTTCTCCATATAAAATGATTGACGGCGAAAATTTAGTAGACTATATAAGCAGGTGCACTCAACTAGCTGTTAATAAATATTTCAAAACCAACAACATGGAAAATGATTACGAATTTATTCAGTTAAAAAGTAAATTAACTCAACCGATTTATACTGATGGCACAATTCTACTTTTCTACAATGCTTTGAACAAACATACTGGGAAAATTGCACTAGGTTATATAGAAATAAATGTAAGTGAAAAAAATAAAGACTTTATTGCACCATTCTTTACTAGTGGATTAAATGGCGATCTCAATGATTACTCCATAGGTGTTGAATGTTTATCATCTCTTATAGGAACTGCAAAATCTAATTCAAATAATATGACAAAAGATATTGATAAAGATACCATCGATAGAGGGAATAATATTTTAGATGCTATTTCAAAAGGAAAGCCTTTTAACGAAGACGGAATAATATTTGATACTACAGATGGTGGATTAGTTTATTATAAAGGTCAATTTTATTTCCATCGTGTAGGCTTAAAAGATCAAGTTTCTTATGAAACACTTACTCCTGTAATCATAAATATAGATACCTTTGATCCAAACACTTTGGCTTTTAGTTTCAAAGACACTAATACTGGTGAAACTTTATGGCAAAAATTTAGTAGTCCAACAAGTTATGTATCAGCAAGAGATTTATATTATAAATATACTCAGCTACAAAAATAAATAAAAAAAAGAGTTTTAATAACTCTTTTTATGCCGCGCCTAAGTTTCGGACAACGCGAAAAAAGTAAAATCAAACTATGGATTTTTGTCATAGAAATTTATACATAGCTATGCCTACTTTCAAATATATACAAAACCGCAAGCGCAATTAAGGTTGCTCCACTTGCGATTTTTTTGAAAACACATAAAAGCCGCGCCGAGTTATTTCGCGGCGCGTTTTAATTTGATGTAAATTATGCTTTTTACCTAATATTTGATTTTAATATAATCTTATCTTTATTTTTTTGCGCGGTTTTGTTTTTTTTCGTATCGCTTTTCGTA
Source organism: Clostridia bacterium (assembly GCA_028710055.1). Classification (GTDB taxonomy): domain Bacteria; phylum Bacillota; class Clostridia; order Christensenellales; family CAG-314; genus JAQUSX01. The sequence continues at coordinate 1,292 of JAQUSX010000146.1, forward strand.
AGCAACTCATATCGCGATGCTTTTTATTTTATACCCGAAGTTTCACCGATGGTTACAGCGTGTTCATCACCAGCGGTTGACGGCGTGTTCGCAAAAACCATTGACGTCGACGGTATCAGGTAGCGGTATGTTTTTTTTAATTTGCTTTTATTGCAAGCAGCTTATATTATTTTCGCGATACTTTTCATTTTATACCCGAAATTTCACCGATGGTTCCAACTGTTCATCACCAGCGGTTGACGGCGTGCTCGCAAAAACCGTTGACGTTGACAAGATTGACCTTTGTGCCGTCGTCCATTACCGCCGTGCCGTTGTAGTAACCGAAAACCTGGTGACAACGGTTGTGCATCACAACAAAATCCGTTTCGGTAAAGTTGTCGTAAAAGGGCGTGAACGTCATTTCAAAACGCCCGTCGTCGGACAAAAACGTCCACGGTTTCATATAATCGTTTTGGTCGGGCGACGCGGACACGCTTTGCAGTTTGTGGCAGACTCCGTCCACAAAAAGCATATTTTCCGTCGCGTTTGCGGTCTTGCCAAATCCCCAACCAATATTAAATCCGACAATATGCCCGTCAATATTCGTTGTCGCGCTTCCCCAATACCAGCTGTGGCGGTACGGCCACACGCCCCGTCCGCTGTCTAAAAGAGCAAAAGTATTTTCGTCCAGTTCGTATTCAATGCCGTCTACATTGATTTTACCAGAAAGCGTTAGAAAATTTTTCTTGTAATTATAATAAAATTTGCCGCCTTTCATTGGTGTGGCTATGCACATTGCGTCGCCTTTATTCGACATAATAAGGTCGATATCGCAAGTCGTTTCGCGCGCGCTTTCGCATTTTATTCTGCGGTATTCTTCTGTCGTTTCAATAGATAACGCGAATTTGTCATCCCACCAGCTCAATTTGTGATTAACGTTAGGTCGAAAATTTAAGTCGAATTTTTTTGCTTGAAAAAATTTTGTAAAAGTAATATCATGCCTACTTTTGCTTTCAAAATCAATAAGCGCGACGCCGACGTTGCCCGCGTACGATGTGTGTCCGTAAGTCAGTTGAATGCAAAATCTCGTATTGCTTATTTGATAAAACTCCCATTCTTTGAAGCCGAATTTGTTTTTTATCCGCGTATTGTCGTAATTAAATGCGTCGAAAGTAGCGTACGACGGACGGGTAAGCCCGCCTTTCGCGTTAAGTAGCGGCATTCTTTCTTCCGTTCGTATTTGCATTTTTCTTTCTCCTATTTTATTTTTATTAGCCTGTTATCTTTTATCGAAAGCACATACGCCTCCGCCTTTAACCCAAATATTTTTTCCGCCGCCAGCGCGTACGCGTTTAGCTGCGGGGAATAATTTTTGACTATATAGTCGGGACGGGACGTATATTTGTAATCTATTATTTTGACGCTGTTTTTACCCAAAACGAGCATATCGATAACGCCTTGCAAAACCGTTTCCTCGTTACCGTCATATTGAGTAACTATCTCTTTATACGGAACTTTGAGCATAAAAGGAATTTCGTGATATATTTCGCCGTCAAGAAGTTTTTTTAATTCCTGATTATTGATGCCTTCAAATATTTTTTCAGCCGATATTTTTTCCGCCACGCTCTCGGAAAATTCGCCTTTAATCGCTAACTCGTTTATTTTTTCTTTGATTTGCGTGACGCTTTCGTCTAGCGTTATCGACTCAAATACTCTGTGATACGCCGAGCCGATAAAAGCAGAATCTTTGTCTGCCGTTTCGTCATCTGTAACAAAAAGCTCTTGGGTATACGCCGTTTCGGTTGTTGCATCTTCGGTTTCGTTTCGTATTTGCGAAGCTGATACTTTTAACGGCG
>JAQUSX010000147.1 GCA_028710055.1 Clostridia bacterium
ACGATAACCGCTCCGTCAACGCCGGCGTTTTCAGCGATTTGTTCGATAGGGGTTTTTATCGCTCTTGCAACAATCATTGCGCCGGTTTTTTCGTCGCCAGTAAGTGTTTCCGCAAGTTTTTCAATATCTTGACGAGCTGATAGCAAAGCTATTCCGCCGCCGGGCACGATACCTTCTTCAACAGCCGCGCGGGTTGCGTTCAAAGCGTCTTCGATACGGAGTTTCTTTTCTTTCATTTCGATTTCGGTAGCCGCGCCTACGTTAATAACGGCAACGCCGCCTGCGAGTTTTGCCAAACGTTCCTGATATTTTTCTTTGTCGTAATCGCTCGTGGTTTCCGCCATTTGGTTTTTGATTTGAGTGATGCGTTGTTTGATTTCGGATTGTTCGCCTGCGCCTTCAACGATAATAGTATTATCTTTGTCGACTTTAACTTGTTTCGCTTTGCCGAGCATATCAAGTTTTGCTTCTTTCAGGTCAAGACCGAGTTCTTCGGTGATAACTTTACCGCCCGTAAGGATTGCGATATCTTCGAGCATAGCTTTGCGTCTGTCGCCAAAACCGGGAGCTTTTACGGCAACGCATACGAAAGAGCCGCGAAGTTTGTTGAGAATAAGAGTAGTCAACGCTTCGCCTTCCACGTCTTCAGCGATAATAAGAAGCTTGCTGCCTGTTTTTACAACTTGTTCCAACAAAGGAAGCAGTTCTTGGATGGAGCTGATTTTTTTATCTGTAATCAAAATGTAAGGATTGTCAAGGTCGGCTACCATTTTGTCAAGGTCTGTAGCCATATAAGGGCTTGCGTAACCGCGGTCAAACTGCATACCTTCGACAATATTAAGTTCTGTAAGCATCGTTTTGCTTTCTTCAACGGTAATAACTCCGTCGTTGCCGACTTTTTCCATAGCTTCGCTGATAAGCGCGCCGACGGTTTCGTCGCCCGCGCTGATGCTTGCTACTTGGGCTATACTTTCTTTTTCGGTAATGGGCTTGGAAATATTTTTAAGTTTATTGACTGTCGCTTCAACGGCTTTGTCAATGCCTTTTTTCAAGATAATGGGATTCGCGCCCGCAGCGACGTTTTTGCTGCCTTCGCGGATAATGGATTGAGCCAATACGACAGCCGTCGTTGTGCCGTCGCCTGCGACATCGTTTGTTTTTGTGCTGACCTCTTTAATAATCTGCGCGCCCATATTTTCAAAAGCGTCTTTAAGTTCGATTTCTTTCGCTATAGTAACGCCGTCGTTTGTGATAAGGGGAGAACCGTATTTTCTTTCCAAAACAACGTTGCGTCCCTTAGGTCCAAGTGTGATTTTAACAGTATCGGCGAGTTGATTTACGCCCGATTCAAGTGATTTTCTGGCTTCTTCGCCGTATTTAATTTGTTTTGCCATTAGTTGTTTCTCCTTTACTTACTAAATAAAATAATTACTCAACGATAGCCAAAATATCGCTTTGGCGAATGATTGTAACTTCTTTGTCTTCTACTTTGAACTGCGAACCGGCGTATTTTGAATACAATACCTTGTCGCCGACTTTAACTATCATTTTCACTTCTTTACCGTCGATAACGCCGCCTTCGCCGACAGCAATGACTTCGGCGATTTCTTTTTTCTCTTGCGCGGAGTTAGGCAAAATAATGCCGCCTCTTACGTTTTCTTTTTCTTCGATTTCTTTCACGACAACTTTGTCAAATAAAGGTTTGAGTTTCATATATTTCCTCCATAAAAATTTTGAAAATTTTTAGCACTCTTAAAATCTGAGTGCTAGTAATATTATAGTCCATATGCTAATAATGTCAACAATTTTGTGTAAATTTTTTACGATTTTTTGACATAATTTAGCTCATTCTTCATATTTTTCCACCGTTAAACCCGCTTCGTTAAACAGTCTCATAGCGAATTCATCGGGGTAACCGTCTTTGTAAATAAGTTTAGTTATGCCGCTGTTTATAATCATTCTGGCGCAAATTACGCAAGGCTGATGAGTGCAGTACATAGTCGCGCCGTTAAGCGACACCCCAAGTCTAGCCGCTTGAATAATGGCGTTCTGCTCCGCGTGTACGGCGTAACAATATTCCTGTCTTGTGCCCGAAGGGATATTTTCTTTGCGGCGGATACATTCTCCGCGCTCCACGCAAGTAATTATGCCCGAAGGCGCGCCGTTGTAACCCGTAGTCAAAATACGTTTGTCTTTTACTACGATAGCTCCTACGTGGCGGTTTTGTTGAAAACAGCTCGACCAGCTTCCGACAAGTTCCGCCATTTGCATAAATCTTTTGTCCCACTTATTCATTCTTTTTACCGTCCGATATTTTTTATCAATAGTTTAATTGGAGTAAGATTGTTTGTCAAGCGTGAAAATCAAGCGAATATACTTAATACGGAGGTACAAAATGAAATTAGCTGTTTTAGGCTATGGAAATTTAGGAAAGGCTGTGGAAAAGTACGCGATAGAAAACAAAATCGAGCTTGTCGGTATTTTTTCACGAAGAAAAGTCACGAGTAAACTAGGTACGGCGGTATACGAGCTGGAAAGTTTTCCGAAATACGACGCGGACGTAGCGGCTCTTTGTTTCGGTTCCGCCAGCGATATGCTGGGACTGGCTCCGCTGTTCGCTTTGCAATGCAATACCGTGGACGCTTTTGACAACCATTCCGAAATGAAATATTACCGCGGCATAATGAACGAGGCTGCAAAGAAAACTAATCACGTTGCTTTGCTCGGCTGCGGTTGGGACACGGGAGTGTTTAGCGCGATAAGGGGACTTAATACGCTTATAGGGGACACGCAAGGCACTTTTTGGGGTAAAGGAGTAAGTCAGGGACATACGAACGCGGTAAAAAGCATTGACGGCGTTATAGACGCCGTGCAGTTCACGCTGCCGAACGAGTCGATGAAAAACCGCAAAGCCATAAGCGATTTACCGTCAAATAGACTTCACAAAAGAGTTTGTTACGTTGCCGCGGAAGAAAAGGACAGGCGCAGAATCAGCGACGAGATTTTGTCTATGAAAGGTTATTTTTTGGGTTATGAAACTCAAATAAATTTCGTGACTATTAAAGATATTAACGAGCTGAAAAACGATACC
>JAQUSX010000148.1 GCA_028710055.1 Clostridia bacterium
TATCGGCAATCGTGAGCAATCCGTAAGCCTGTTCGTAATTTTCTCGCTGTTTTTGCTGGTCGAGCTTAAAAATAGTGTCCGAGTTTTTTTCCACCAAAATTATATTTGTATGAGCGTCGGCAATAACGATATGCGCATAATCATTTTTGTAAAAAGCGGTCATATCGATAAACAACTGCTTTTCGCTGCACGAACAACTTACGTTTATATTATTTAACTCTATATATTTTCTTATATTTGCTTTTTCTACTTCGTTAATATGCGCCAATACTTCCAGATTGTCTGATGATTTTCCTGCGATTAGTCCCGCGGCAACCGAAGCCTCGATGCCTTTGAGTCCGCCGGTATTCGGCACTACCACGCTTTTCGCGTTTTTGATAATATTTCCGCATACCTTCAACTCAACTTTTTCGGGCATATTCCCCAGCGTTTCACGCGCCTTTGCAGCGCAGTACGCCAAAGCGATAGGCTCGGTGCATCCGAAAGCGGCAATAAGCTCTTTTTTTAAAATTTTTAGATATTCTTGATATTTTACGTCGTTTTTTTGCATAAAAAGTCCTTCGTATAATTAATCTAAAAATATTTTATCATACTGCGCGGGAAAAACAATGATTTGAAGTAAATATTAAGCAAAAAAAGATTTTTGGTAAAATTTTCCTATAAACAATCAAAATATCCAAAAATTGTGTTGACAAATCTACTGAAAATTAGTATCCTAATGGGTGAAAAAAATCGCGAATTTTAGGAGGATAATTTGATGAGCAAGTTTATCAAAAATTTGATTACGCCCAACGACTTGTCCCTTGACCAACTCAACGACCTTATTTCACTTGCTCAGGATATTGTAAAAAATCCTGAGCTTTTTTTTAAGTCTGCTGAGGGCAAGGTGCTTGCAAGTTTGTTTTACGAACCGTCCACACGCACAAAGTTTTCATTCGACACGGCAATGCTAAGGCTCGGCGGAAGCGTAATCGGTTTTTCCGACCCCAGTACAAGCAGCACCGCAAAAGGCGAAACGATAGCCGACAGCGCGAAAACTGTTTCTCAATACGCTGATATTATAGTCGTGCGCCACCCAAAAGAAGGCACGGCTTTACTTATGAGTAAACACGCCGATTGTCCTGTAATAAACGCGGGCGACGGCGGTCACCAGCACCCGACGCAAACGCTGACCGATTTATTGACGATAAATAGCTGCCTTGGACGCTTGGAAAATCTTACGGTAGGCGTATGCGGCGACCTTATGTTCGGCAGAACGATACATTCTTTGGTAACGTGTATGTCACGGTTTTCTAACATAAATTTCGTCTTTATCTCGCCAAAAGAGCTAACTATGCCCGAATACGTAAAAGAAACTGTAACTAAAAACGGAAAAACTTACGTTGAAACCAACAACTTGGAAAAAGCCATACCAAAACTCGACATACTTTATATGTCCAGAGTTCAGCGCGAAAGATTTGTCAGTGAAGAAGAATATATGAGACTGAAGGATTATTTCGTCTTAACCAGCGAAAAAATGAGTCTGGCAAAAAAAGATATGATAGTAATGCATCCGCTGCCGCGCGTGAACGAAATCGCGGTCGAAGTGGACAGCGACCCGCGCGCAAAATATTTTGAGCAGGTAAAATACGGTATGTACGTCAGAATGGCGCTGATACTGAAAATGCTCGAACTAAAGTAAGGAGAAGAAAAATGATAAACGTATCAAAATTAAAAAGCGGTATCGTAATAGACCACATCGTTGCGGGACACGGCTACAAACTTTTTAAACAGCTTCACCTTGACGAAGTCGACGACGTCGTCGTGCTTATGCGTAACGTAGAAAGCGAAAAAATGGGCAAAAAAGACCTTATAAAAATAGAAACGACAGTTAATCTCGACCTTGACGTTATCGGCTTGATTGACCCGGGCATTACGATAAACTACATTGAAAACGGCGTCCGCGTCAATAAAGTCAAATTAAAACTCCCCGAAAGCGTCACAGGAATACTTACCTGCAAAAATCCGCGTTGTATCAGTAACGTAGAAAAAGTCGGCGACGTGACTTTCCACCTTGTCGACCCCGACAAAAAAGAATACGCCTGCGAGTTTTGCGACTCACGAACGCACTTATAAAATAATGTCGATTTTAATAAAAAATGCGCGCATTGTCGATGCGCGCGCAGATTATAACGGCTGTATCGGAATAAAGAACGAAAAAATAAATTTTGTAGGTGAAAAAACAAATGAAAAATATGATACAGTAATAAATGCGGACGGACTTGTCGTTATGCCCGCTTTAACGGATACTCATTGTCATCTGCGCGACCCCGGACAAACGCAAAAAGAAAGTATGGAGACGGGAATGCGCGCGGCGATAAAAGGCGGCTACTGCACCCTTACTGCTATGGCAAACACAACCCCCGTTATTTCAACGCCAAAACTTATCAAAGATAATCTACAAAAAGCGAAAAAACTCGACCTTTGCGAGCTTATTCAAGCAGCGTCCTGCGGGCAAAGTTTGGGCGACGAATTACCTACAGACAGACACGCGTTAAGAAAATACACCAACGTTTTTTCCAACGACGGCAAAACGATTTTTTCAGATAGTTTTATGGAAAAATTATTGTATGACAGCAGGGAGCTTGATTTTGTTGTAAGCACTCACAGTCAACCCGAATCGCAAATAGTGGAACGGGACCTAAAACTCTTAGAAAAAACAGGCGGCAATCTGCATATAGGACACATAAGCGAGAAAAAAACCGTCGACCTTATAAGAGCCGCAAAACAAAAAGGACTGAGGTTTACTTGTGAAGTCACGCCGCATCACCTTGTCGGACACGACTGCGATTACGCTGTCAATCCGCCGATGCTTACAAAAACGGATAATGAAGCGTTAATACAGGCGATAAAAGACGGCGTAATAGACTGTCTCGCCACCGACCACGCCCCCCACACACCGCAAGACAAGCAAAACGGAATGGCGGGAATCAGCAATATTGAATACGCTTTACAGATTTTTTTAAAAGTATTTTTCGAAAACGATATTCCCCTTACCCGACTCGCCGAAATGACTTCCCTAACCCCGCGTAAAATATTAGGACTTAGCGG
>JAQUSX010000149.1 GCA_028710055.1 Clostridia bacterium
CATAAACTGCGTTTCTACCCGCAAACTCGCTGTAACGGGCGATAAACCCGGCGTCACAAAAGGCAAGCAATGGGTAAGGCTATCAAACGGAATCGAGCTTATGGATACCCCAGGAACATTGTGGCCAAAATTTATTGATGACAAGACCGCGCAGCACCTTGTATATATCGGCAGCATAAAAGACGATATTATCGATATCGTCGAAGCGGCGGCTTTATTTTTGGAAGAGCTATCGGTAATGTATCCCGATTCTTTAAAAGAGCGGTACGGCTTAACTGACTTAAATAAAAAATCTTACGAAATAATGCTTGATATTTGCGTTAAACGCGGATACGTTTTGCGCGGCGGCGAATATGACACGGAGCGTTGCGCAAAAGCGATATTGGATGATTTTCGCAAAGGACGGCTAGGCAAAATCACTTTGGAGAGTCCGCAATGATAGAGTTTGAATACGAAATGTTTAAATACAAACGTCTTGCGGGAGTGGACGAAGTAGGGCGAGGTCCGCTTGCTGGTCCCGTCGTTTGCGCTTGCGTGAGTCTGCCGCTTGACGACCTTATCGAAGGAGTGCGTGACAGCAAAAAACTTACGGCTTTGCAAAGAGAAAGACTTTACGAAAAGATAATGGCAAAAGCGATAGACTGCAAAATAGCTATGCGCGACCATACGGTTATTGACGAGATAAATATATTAAACGCCACGAAAGAAGCTATGACCGAATGTATTAACGCGTTTACTACCGAGCTTGATTATGTACTTATCGACGCCGTGCCGATAAAAAACGCGAAATTCCCTACAAGGTCTTTTATAAAAGGCGACGACCTCAGTTATCTAATAGGGGCAGCAAGCATAGTGGCGAAAGTAACGAGAGACCGCATCATGTGCGAGTACGACCACACTTACAGCGGATACGGTTTTGGGCAAAATAAAGGATACGGAACAAAACAGCACATAGAAGCGATAAAATCGCTGGGGCTTACGCCCATACATAGACGAACTTTCGTCAAAAAAATTATAGAGTTATGAACACTCGATTACTTGGCGGCTTGGGTGAAAAACAAGCCGTAATGTATCTGAAAAAACATCATTATAAAATAATAGAAACCAACTATTTTTGCCGTTTTGGCGAAATAGATATTATAGCAAAAAAAGATAATATATTAATATTTGTAGAAGTAAAAAGCCGCGCCGACAATAGTTTCGGTTCGCCCGCGGAAGCGGTAACGCCGAGAAAACAGCAAAAAATTATTACTGTGGCAAAAAATTATATAGCCGAACACGGCGTTACGAATACGCAGATTCGGTTCGACGTTGTAGAAATAATCGATAAAAAAACCAACCATATTTTAGACGCTTTTAGAGTGGAAATTTAAACAAAAAATTAAATAAATTCGCTTGCCTAAAGCGCGGTTAATATGATATTATAATCAAGTGACTTCGGGCGGTCCAATGGCAGAAAAATGCGTATGAACGCTTAGTTAACTTAACCAAAGGAGGAAAAGTCAATAATGGACATCATCACAACAATTGAAAACGAGGGTTTAAAGCAAGATATAACCGAATTTAACGTCGGCGACACCGTCAGAGTTATGTTTAAGGTTATTGAAGGTAACAAAGAAAGAATACAAGCGTATGAAGGTATCGTTATCGCCCGCAAACACGGCGGATTGCGCGAAACTTTCACCGTCAGACACATTTCTTCGGGTATCGGCGTTGAACGTACTTTCCCGATTCACTCTCCGAAAATTGAAAAAGTTGAAATTATCCGTAAAGGTAAAGTAAGACGCGCGAAACTTTATTATCTGCGCGAACGTACAGGCAAAGCGGCTAAAATCAAAGAAAGCATTAAATAATTTATTACAAAAGAAAGCAATTCAAATAAACGAATTGCTTTTTTTATTTATCATTAGCTTAGATTTTATTAAAAACAAAATTTAATTAATTCAAGTTTTACAAAAAAAATAGCCAAAAGTGATCTTAATAAAGGTTGCTTTTTTCTTTTATTTTCGCTGTTTTGGTAAATAATGTAAAAAAAACCTTGTCATTTTTATTTTTCGAATATATAATACAAAAAAACCTTTAGGAGAATCTATGCTTTCAAAGATATACAGTTTTGGGCTTAACGGTCTTAACGGCTACCCCGTAACGCTGGAAGCGGATATACAAAACGGATTGCCGTCATGCAATATCGTGGGACTTGCCGATACCGCCGTAAAGGAAGCGAAAGAAAGGGTAAGAGCGGCGTTAAAAAACAGCGGATATAAATATCCGTTGGCGTCCATTGTCATCAATCTCGCTCCCGCCGATACGAAAAAAGAAGGCACAGTATACGACCTGGCTATGGCTTTGGCGGTTTTAATTTCGTCCGCGCAAATCACCGCCGCTTCTTCAAAGGAATATATCGTCCTGGGCGAGTTGTCGCTTAACGGCGACGTCAGATACGTTTCGGGACTGCTTCCAATGCTTATTTCCGCAAAACAGCAAGGCTATAAAAAAGCCGTGATACCTTTGGCAAACCGCGACGAAGCCAAATATATTGACGGAGTGGAAATTTACGCCGTTTCGTCGTTATCGGAGACTGTGGATTTTTTGAGCGGAGCAAAGACGCTGGAAAAAATCGAAACGGAAAAATGGAGCGGAAATTCGTCATACAATACCGACAACGGCGATATAAAATATATTAAAGGACAGTACGCGGCAAAAAGAGCTATGGAAATAGCCGTCGCCGGTGGGCATAATATTTTACTTATCGGTCCGCCCGGGGCTGGTAAAACTATGCTTGCCCGTGCCGTGCCGTCGATAATGCCCGACCTTACTTTTGAAGAAGCTTTGGAAGTGGCAAAAATTCACAGCGTCGCCGGAACGCTGGACGGCGGTTTCGTATTCAGCCGACCTTTCCGTTCTCCGCACCACACCGCCACTATGGTAGCGTTAACGGGCGGAGGAACGAAAACTCACCCCGGCGAAATTAGTCTTGCTCATAACGGAGTATTGTTTCTAGACGAGCTGCCCGAGTACACACGTCAAACGTTGGAAGCATTGCGGCAGCCGCTTGAAGACGGCGTAATAACGGTTTCGCGTGCGCAAG
>JAQUSX010000004.1 GCA_028710055.1 Clostridia bacterium
GTATGCTTTGCTCATGCCGTTTATTACGATCGTGCGGTCGTACATCTGCTGGCTTAGCGACGCTATCGAAATATGTTCTCCTTCGTAAATAAGTTTTTCGTAAATCTCGTCCGCGATTACCCATACGTCGGGAAAATCTTTCAATACTTCGGCTACCGCTAAAATATCTTTTTTATCGTATACTGCTCCCGTGGGGTTGTTGGGAGAGTTAAGTATTATCGCCTTGGTATTTTGGTTTAGAGCGGCTCTTAGTTTTTCGGGACGCACAATAAATCCGTCTTCGGGCAGACATTCCACCGTTACCGCTTTGCCGCCGCAAATTTTTACAAGCTCTGGGTAGGTAAGCCAATACGGCGAAAGTATAACAACTTCGTCGCCTTCTTCTACCAACACTTGAAGAGCGTTAAACAAAGAGTGTTTAGCTCCGTTAGATACCACTATTTGATTGGGTTTGTAGCTAAGACCGTTGTCTCGGCTGAGTTTTTCACAAATCGCTTTTTTTAGCGCAGGCGTTCCGCCGCTTGCCGTGTATTTTGTCATGCCGTGGTCGAGAGCGTATTTTGCTCCGTCTATTATATATTGCGGCGTATTAAAATCAGGTTCGCCGACTCCGAAAGACACCACGTCCACGCCTTGGCTAATTAGTTCGTTTGATTTTGCGGTGATTGCCAGCGTCAAGCTGGGCGATACCGTTAAGCTTCTTTTGCTAAAACCCTTACCCATTTTTATCTCCTTGAATATATCTTTTGTCGTCCAAATACATAATATCACAAAGCTAAAAAAAGGCAACCGAAAAACCGCATTTGTAGTGACATTAACGGCGTGTTTTGTTATAATTATTATAAGTTATTATTGGCGTTACTTTTAAAACAAAGAAACTTAGGCTTATCAATAATTTTTTTATAAAATTTTGCTTGCATTATAACACTAATAAAAAGAAAAGAGAGAAATTACGGGGAATAATGATAATTAACGGAATTGAAAAACTTTCATTAGTCGACTACGACGGCGTTGCCGCATGCACCCTTTTTACGGGCGGGTGCAATTTCGCATGCCCATTTTGTCACAACTCTCCGCTTGTGTATTCTCAAAACTTACCCGTAATAGATAACGACGAAATTTTTGAGTTTTTAATCAAACGCAAAAACGTGCTTAACGGCGTCGTAATTACGGGCGGCGAACCGACGTTAAACCCCGACTTGCCCCAGTTTATCGCAAAAATTAAAACAATCGGATACAAGGTAAAACTCGATACCAACGGCACTAATCCGAAAATGCTTTCTCGGTTAATTGAAAAAAGGCTTGTGGATTATGTCGCAATGGATATAAAAAACAGCAAGGAAAAATACGCTCTTACCGCAGGCGTTAAAAAAATCGACCTTGCTTCTATTGAGCAAAGCATAAAAATCCTTATGGATTCCGAAATTGAATACGAATTCCGCACGACTTTGGTTAAAGAATTTCACGAATTTTCCGATATGGAAAAAATAGCCGAATGGATTAACGGCGCGCGTAAATACGTATTGCAAAAATTTACCGAACGCGAAACTTGTATAAAACTTGGTTTTAGTGAAATAGAAAAAGATATAGCGCAAAGTTACCGTGATTATCTTGCGAAATATATTTCACAAGTTTTACTACGCGGTTATTGATTTTCAATTAGATAAAGTCCTAATACATTTTTGCTTTCAAACTTCTAATAATGTTTCGACAAAAATTTTTAAGAATTTTTTTGTCGAATTTTTTTAATATTTTTTCTGTCAATGCTAATAAAAAATTTTAAAAAAACAGTTAAACAGCTTTTTAGGCATAAACAAAAAGAACTGTTAAAATAACAGTTCTTTTTGCTAAGTAAATAAGAAAGGTTTTTACTTTTGTATTCCAAGATTCGTTATGTAAGCGCAAGCCGCCAATCCCGCTATCGCTCCGTCCGAGCTTGCGGTGGTAAGCTGGCGAATTTTTTTTGTTCGGCAATCTCCCGCAACGTATAGTCCCTGCGTTTTCGTCGCGCAGTCCTCGCCCGCTATTATGTAACCTTCTTTGTCAAGGTCGACAAGATTAACAAAACTTTTATTATCGGGCAGTTGTCCTATCGCTATAAACAACGCTTCCGTACGATGTTCGCATATTTCGCCGTTTTTGTTTTTATATGTAATTCCTTCAAGCTCGTTTTCGCCAATCAAACCGACTATCTGAGTATCGGGATAAACGATTATGTTTTCTTTGGACTTCAACGCTTTTACCAGACTTTCGTCGCCGAAAAACTTATCAAACAGCGTAAACATATGCACTTTTGGACAATAGTTTGACAGCAACAGCGAATATTGCAAAGCCGAGTTCGCGTCGCCTACCAAAGCGACTTCTTTTCCTTTGAAAAACGCTCCGTCGCATACCGCGCAGTACGATACGCCGTGACCGACAAAATCGGTTTCTTTGGGCAGACCCAAGTGTTTGTGTTTGACTCCCGCGGCTATTATTACGGCTTTGGCTTGATGCGTGTTGTAGTCCGTTACGACGGTAAAAATTTCGCCGTCTTTTTTTATTTCAATAACTTTTTCGAGTTCCAGTTCCGCTCCGAGAGCGGTTATTTGCTCAAAAAGGTTGTTAGCGAACTCGCTTCCCTTGATTTGTTTTAACGACGGAAAATTTTCCACTCTCGGCGATATAGCTACTTGACCGCCTATCGTTTCCTGTTCGAGCAGTAAAACGCTTTTTCCGCTCCTGAGAGCGTACAATGCAGCCGTCATACCCGCCGCGCCCGCGCCGACTATGATTATATCAATCATAATTTAACTCCGCTCTCGACGTATTTTTTGATTTCGCTGGCGTTTTCGTATCGGTCTACTTTTTCACCGTTAGGTACGAGTAATGTCGGGGCTTTTTTCACTCCGTATTTAGCCGTTTCGGTCGGATTTTCTTCCGCGTCTATGGTTTTATACGCTATTCCCGCCTTATCAAGCATCATTTTCGCCATTTTGCAGTTCGGGCATTCTTTGGTCGCGAAAAGCAAAATTTCGCTCGTTTTTGCCGTTGTTTTGGCTTTTTCTACTGTTTTATTGACCGTCGTATCTTTTTTGAGTACGGATTTATCGATATTGTAATTTTGTCTTTCGCAGTATTCTTCGCGTTTGCCGTCGTTCCAGTTTTGAACGGGGCGGTAATAACCCGTTATACGGCTGTATACCTCGGATTTAGTGCCGCATTGAGGGCAAGTAAAATGCTCGCCTTCGATATAACCATGATTAGGGCATACCGAATACGTAGGCGAAAGAGTGTAATACGGCAGTTTGTAGTTTTCGGCTATCTTACGCACAAGCTCAGCCGCGGACTTCCAATCGGGAAGTTTCTGTCCCAAAAACGCGTGGAAAACCGTTCCCGAGGTATAAAGCGTTTGGAGTTCGTCTTGAATATCAAGCGCGGTAAAGATATCGTCGGTGTAGCCCACGGGTAAATGCGAGCTGTTTGTGTAATACGGAACGTCTTCGTTATTAGAAGCCGAGATAATGTCGTGATAATATTTTTTGTCGTGTTTTGCTAGTCTATAAGACGCCGATTCCGCGGGGCTTGCTTCAAGGTTGTAAAGATCGCCGTAAAGCTCCTGATAATCCGACAGTCTTTCGCGCATAAAATTCAACACGTCTTTTGTAAACTGCTGCGCCGTCGTGTGAGTCAGGTCTTTTTTTACCCATCGCGCGTTCAAACACGCTTCGTTCATACCGATAAGACCTATCGTTGAAAAATGGTTGTCAAACTTGCCCAGATAGCGCTTTGTGTACGGATAAAGTCCCGCGTCCAAAAGTTTTGTAATCGTGTTACGTTTTACTTTTAACGAGCGAGCCGATATATCCATCATTTTTTTCAGTCTGTTGTAAAATTCGTCTTCGTCTTTTGATAAATAAGCGATACGAGGCATATTTATCGTAACGACGCCGACAGAGCCCGTGCTTTCGCCGCTGCCGAAATATCCGCCCGATTTTTTACGCAGTTCCCTTAGGTCAAGGCGCAGTCTGCAGCACATACTGCGGACATCGCTGGGCTCCATATCGCTGTTGATATAGTTTGAAAAATACGGAGTGCCGTATTTTGACGTCATTTCAAAAAGAAGTTTGTTATTTTCCGTTTCCGACCAGTCAAAATCTTTTGTTATTGAATACGTCGGTATAGGATATTGGAAACCTCTGCCGTTGGCGTCGCCCTCTATCATTATTTCGATAAAGGCTTTGTTGACCATCGCCATTTCTTTTTCGCAGTCGCGGTATTTGAAATTTGTTTCCTTGCCGCCGACAAGAGCGTTAAGTTCCGCCAAATCGTTAGGCACAACCCAGTCTAACGTGATATTAGTAAAAGGCGCTTGCGTACCCCATCTGCTGGGAGTGTTTACGCCGTAAACAAATGACTGAACGCATTGTTTTACTTCTTTATAAGACAGATTGTCGGCTTTTACAAAAGGCGCAAGATAAGTATCGAAAGACGAAAACGCTTGCGCTCCCGCCCACTCGTTTTGCATAATGCCCAAAAAATTTACCATTTGGTTGCAAAGCGTTGATAAATGCGCCGCGGGCGAAGACGTGATTTTGCCCGACACGCCGCCTAAGCCTTCCAAAATAAGCTGTTTTAGCGACCAGCCCGCGCAGTAACCCGTAAGCATTGAAAGGTCGTGAACGTGAATGTCCGCGTTACGATGCGCTTGTTCTATTTCTTCGTCATATACTTCGGAAAGCCAGTAGTTTGCCGTTACCGCTCCCGAGTTATTGAGTATAAGTCCGCCGACGGAATAAGTCACCGTCGAGTTTTCTTTAACCCGCCAGTCTTCTATTTTTAAGTAATTATTAACGGTTTTTTTGTAGTCGAGTATCGTCGTTTTAATATTACGCAGTTTTTCATGTTGTTTTCTGTAAAGGATATAGCACTTTGCGACGTCAACGTAACCTGCTTGTATCAAAACGACTTCTACGCTGTCTTGAATATCTTCGACGGTCACAACGTTATCGACCGTCTTACGCGCAAAATCGGCGGTTACTCTTAGCGCAAGCATATCGAGTATGTCTTGCGTGTAATTTGTCTGTTTCGCGTCGAAAGCTTTTTGAATCGCGGTAGTGATTTTTTTGATATCGAACGTTACGATATTACCATCTCTCTTCTTGACCCGTATCATCTTTTGTGCCTCCTTTAATAATTGTTAATAATTTTCGGTACCTAGTATATTACACCACAGCCCTAGTGATGTCAAGAGTAAAAATACAATATTTAGTATTTTCTTTTTTAATAAAATACAACATATAGGTTTTTTTAATATTTGCCATATTTCCCTTTTTTTAGACTTTTTTCAACTGGAATTTACGATAGACAAACAAAAAATAAAGACCGCATAATAAGTATGCGGTCTAGCAAACGTATTTATTTTGTCTAAACTGCCGTCATATTTCTTTTCCGCGCCTGTTTTTTTTCATACAGCACGTTGGTTATAATAGAAGCCAATATTATTACTCCGCCGATAATAGTATAAATCCCGATCGGCTCGTGCAGAAAGACCGCTACCCATATCGGACCCAGTATGACTTCTATCGTAGAGATAAGCGACGCGTTAAAGCCCGAACAGTTTTTTATGCCTTTATCAAAGAAAATATAAGCTAGACCAATTTCCACCCCGCCCATAACGGCTACCCAGAGCCAGCTCATTGCAGGCATAGCTATAACTTCGGGTATAAAGAACAGCGTGAATAATATGCTAATGAACGAGCCGTAAATAGTCGAGTGAATAGAGCTTGATTTTGGTAAAGAATTTACAAAAAACAAACCCGAAAAAGACAGTCCGCCGATAAGAGCAATAATATCTCCCAGTATTGCGCCTCCGCCAATGTCACTGTAAAAAATAATAACTACGCCGATAACTGTCAAAAACAAAACGAATAGCTGCATAAAAGCGGGCTTTTTCTTAAAATATAAACTCGACCATATAAGTACAAAAATAGGAGCGGTATAACAAAGCAATATAGCGTTACCAGCCGACGTGTAATCAAGAGCTATATAATAAGAAATATTGTTGCCCAAGTAACACAGCGTTCCGATAACGATATGCCAATTTAACTTGAACTTAAATTTTACTACGGGTAAAAGCACCGCAAGCGCAAAAAACGACCTCAATGCCACTAAAAGAATTGGATTGAGGTTTGCGAGTTTTGCGATCAACGCTGAAAAGCTCCACAACGTCGCCGTCAAAAATATCAGAAATTCACCCTTAAAGAAGGTACTTTTCGTTTTTATCATATTTTTATAGCTATTTTATTTCTTATAAATTCTCATAATATATTTCGTCTTGCATGTATTTTTTCGGGTCGATCTCGGTCTGGTTATATGCCAAATTAAGTTTGACGTAAGCGGACTCAAAAGATATATTAAGCAAAGGTATTCCGCCCGCGTCCATTATACGCTTTGTGGTAAGATATACTTCTCCGCCAAGACGCTTAAATGACATCAAATATACGTCCACGCCCTTAGCGTTACATTTACTGATAAACTCCGTCAGAGAAAACTCGGCTTCTTCGACGCAATTTGACGAAGAGTGATACAACGCGCACAACACCGCTTTCGTTTTATCCGTAAGGGTAAAATTGTTGTAATTTAATCCCGGATATGCCTTTATCGCCAAAATTTGATTGCTAAAATCTTTTTGAGTTTCAAAAATAATTTTTTTGCCGCCGCTACTTGCCAATTCTTCTATTGTCGGGTTTTGCGGACTTTCGTTCAAAATAAAGTCGCCGTCAACTATTTGTCCCAGCTCGATATTGCCAAAAGCCGTGAACTGGTCGTCATACGGATTGGCTTCCTGCATACGGGTGGCAAGATATACGACGTTTCGCTTCTTTTTGTCTTGAAAAATCGAAAAAACGCCTTTTATGTTATTTTTTGCTATAAGCAGAACCGAATTATTAAAATTGTCTTGTCCGTTACTATTAGGATGCCCTAATACATAATTACTGCAGGTTAATACGATAGGAATTTCGGTTTTTGCGAACAAAAAGCCCATATACGCCGACGTATACGATATCGTATCCGAGCCGTGCGTAATAATGACGCCGTCGTAGTTGTCGCGCGATTTATCAGCCACGCAGTCGGAAATAATTTTCCAATGACGGGGCGTAAAATTTTCCGACAAAATGTTCATCGGTTGAACCGTGTCAAAAACGACGTCTGTATCGGGATATGCTTTTGTAAAACCTTCGATAATAACTCTGCTCATAGCGTCGTCAACGTTAATCGTCGCGCCGTCTATGCGGCTGCCTATCGTTCCGCCGGTAAACACAACAAGAATTTTGTTCATTTTTCACCTTTAATAATTTTTTTCCTGGATGGGCATAATCTGTCACAAATTACGAAAAAATAATATCATACAAGACGCTAAAAAGCAACTTGCTTAAATAAGAAAAAACCGCTATTTAACTTTTTTCGACATTATTTTTCCGGACACCCCTTGCAATCGTTTGGTAAAAAATGTATAATAATTTTTAATAATATTTGATATAAGGCGGTGAAGGAAATTAATGGAAGAAAACATTATTCATAACGACGTTTTAGGTAAAGCTAAGATGGTCAACGTCAGTCATAAACCCATTACTGACCGTATAGCTATTGCAAGCGGCAAAATACTTATGAAAGATACCACTTTGGAGCTTGTAAAAGCAAATGCTTTGGCAAAAGGCGACGTATTGGGCACCGCAAAAGTAGCGGGCGTTATGGCTGCGAAAAAAACTTCGGAACTTATCCCTATGAGCCATTCGATACCGCTCAGCGGATGCGAAATCGATTTTGAGTATTTACCTTACGGCATTTTGGTTGTGGCGACGGTGCAGGCGCAGGCAAGAACGGGCGTTGAGCTTGAAGCCTTGATTGCGGTAAACGGCGCTCTTATGACTATTTACGATATGGCAAAATCAAGCGATAAAGAAATGGTTATTTCCGATATTAAGCTGTTGGAAAAATACGGCGGCAAATCGGGACATTTCGTAAGAACAGACAAATAATTTTTTGTTAAAACTAAAAGCGACGAAACTACCGTCGCTTTTTCTTTTGCCGTAAATTATGATGTAAATTTGATAAAAGCTAATTCAACTTAAACAGTTTTAATTTAAAAATCTAACTATTCAAATTTTTTCCTTTTGATAATAGCTAAAAATTATAGACGTTTTAAGCTGATTTGTCGTTTAACGTAAAATGTCGACTTTATGTTTTTAATTAACTACTTTATTTTTTCCAAAAAAATAAAATCCCCAAAAAGCGGGGATTTTATCTAAAATTATTTATATTATTTTCTTTTACAGCAAGTAAAAATACTATGTCTGCAATAGTCTTTTATAACTGTATTTTTTTATTCTGTGGTTAACAAAGTTTTTTTAAATGACTTTCAAAGTTGAATTTTAGAACAATCCTTTAATTACGCCGTCGTCCGAAATAGTCATATTGCAAGCCGCGGGAACTTTTGGCAAACCCGGCATAAGCATAATATCGCCCGCCACAGCCACTACAAAACCCGCGCCCGCGCGCAGCTGCACTTCCCTTACCGTTACGGTAAAGTTTTCGGGACGACCGAGTTTCTTTTGGTCATCGGAAAGCGAATACTGCGTTTTGGCTATTATTACGGGTAAGTCGCCGTAGCCTTCCGCCGTAATTGTTTTCATATCTTTTTTTGCCTTCGCGGTGAATTCGACTTCTTTCGCGCCGTAAATTTTTGTCGCAATCGCCGTTATTTTGTCGGCTATCGTTTGATTAAGTTCGTAAACGTAATTAAATTTTCCGCTGGCTTTGTCGACCAGTTCCGCAACTTTCTTCGCTAAGTCGATTCCGCCTTCGCCGCCTTTAGCCCATACTTCGCACGGCACAACGGGCGCGCCGAGTTTTTCGCACGCCTGCTCAATAATATAAAGTTCGGTTTCGGTATCCGAAGAAAAGCGGTTTATTGCCACAACGCAGTTTATACCAAATACGTTTGTGACGTTTTCTATGTGTTTAGTAAGGTTAGGCAAGCCTTTTTGCAACGCTTCGATGTTTTCGTTCATAAGCGAGTTTTTGTCCGCGCCGCCGTGAAGTTTCAACGCCTTTACCGTAGCAACGATTACAACGCATTTTGGAGCAAGTCCGCTTAGTCGGCATTTTACGTCCAAAAACTTTTCCGCGCCCAAGTCCGCGCCGAAGCCCGCTTCCGTTACGCAGTAATCAGCATAAGTAAGCGCGGTTTTTGTCGCAAGTATCGTGTTGCAGCCGTGAGCGATATTAGCGAACGGTCCGCCGTGAATAATAGCGGGATTGCCTTCCAGCGTCTGAACCAAATTCGGTTTCAATGCGTCTTTAAGTAATATCGCCAACGCTTGATCCGCGCCCAGGTCTTTTGCCGTTACGGGTTTATTGTCGTGCGTATAAGCGACCACTATTTTGCCGAGTTTTTCTTTAAGTTCTTTTAAGTCGTTCGACAAGCAAAGTATAGCCATAATCTCGCTTGCCGCGGTGATATTAAATCCGTCTTGTCGAGTTACGCCGTCGGGAGTGCCGCCAAGTCCAACGATTACGCTTCTTAACGCTCTGTCGTTAAGGTCGACGCATCTATTCCAAACAATACGTTTCGGGTCAATATTGAGCGGATTGTCCTGATGCAAACTATTGTCTATCATAGCGGAAAGCAGGTTGTTTGCAGCTGTAATGGCGTGAATATCGCCTGTAAAATGAAGATTGATATCTTCCATAGGAATGACTTGGGAATATCCTCCGCCTGCCGCTCCGCCTTTTACGCCGAAAACGGGTCCTAAGGACGGTTCTCTTAACGCCAGGCAAGTCTTTTTGCCGATACGATTAAGCGCGTCGCATAGTCCGATTGACATTGTCGTTTTTCCTTCGCCGCTGCTTGTGGGATTTATTGCGGTAACCAAAACCAGATTACCTTTGGGATTTAGTTCGTTTACGTTGATTTTTGCCTTGTAAAAACCGTAAGGCTCGAGTTTTTCCGTCGGTACGCCAAGTTTTTGCGCAATTTCGGCTATCGGACGTGGAGTCACGGAATCGGCTATTTCGATATCGGTAAGCATTTTTTCTCCTTTGTCAAATATATATTATGCGAAAACGTAAAATTGTTCCGTACAAAAGCACTATATAAGTTTGTGTTATTTTTGTCAATAAAAATTGGCAAATCTTAATCATAAGAAACTCCGCTTATGCTTGTAAATATCAACAAAATATGTAATAATGAATTTAGTTAAAATATCCCAAATAATAACCTTAATTTTACCTATTTTTTATCAAAGTGAAAAAAATTTACGAGGAAATATATAAATATGAAAATCACAGTAAACGGAAATTTAACTTTGGCTGACGTTGTCAACGTTGCCCGCAACGGTTACAAGGTCGAAATATCGGCAGAAGCTTACCAAAGAATGGCTGTAAGCCGCGCTCTCGTGGACGATTGCGTTAAAGAGGCTCGTGTAGTATACGGAATAACGACAGGTTTTGGAAAATTCAGCGACGTTAGCATTGCGGAAGCCGACAGCAAAAAACTTCAAAAAAATCTTATAATGAGCCATTCGTGCGGCGTGGGCGAGCCGTTAAAGCCCGAAAACGTACGCGCGATGATGCTACTTAGAATAAATTCTCTTTCCGTAGGCAACAGCGGCATAAGCCGTAACACGATAGACGCGCTGCTTGCTTTGTTAAACAGCGAAGTCGTGCCTTACGTCCCTTCAAAAGGAAGTTTGGGCGCGTCGGGCGACCTTGTTCCGCTTGCTCATATGACTTTGACTTTGCTCGGAATGGGCGACGCGTTTTATAAAGGCAAAAAAATGCCCGCAAAAAAAGCTCTTGCATTAGCGGGACTGTCTCCTATCGAACTTACAGCCAAAGAAGGTTTGGCTTTAATAAACGGCACTCAAGCTATGAACTCGTTTGCGACGTTAAACGTCGTAGACGCGGAAAGACTTAATAAAATTGCCGATATTTGTTCGGCTTTAACTATGGAAGCGCAAAGGGCGGTAACAGACCCCTTTGACCCGAGAATACACGAACTCAGACGCCAGAGCGGACAAATAGATACCGCGAAAAATCTGCTTACGCTGCTTAACGGAAGCGAACGCACTACCAAACAAGGCGAAATCCGAGTACAAGACGCTTACACTATCCGCTGCGTTCCGCAAATACACGGACCGAGTAAAGACGCTTTGGGCTACGTCAAAGGTATAGTCGAACGCGAGATAAACGCCGTTACCGACAACCCCGTTATTTTCCCCGAAACCGATCAAGCTATTAGCGGCGGAAATTTCCACGGACAATGCCTTGCTATGGCACTCGATTTTTTGGCGATTTCACTTAGCGAACTAGCCAACGTAAGCGAAAGACGTATCGAACGCCTTGTCAATCCGCAGCTTAGCGGTCTTCCCGCTTTCTTGGTAAAAAAAGGCGGCTTAAACAGCGGCTTTATGATTCCGCAGTACGTTGCCGCTTCGCTCGTTAACGAAAATAAAGTATTGTCGCATCCCGCTTGCGTTGACAGTATCACAAGCAGCGCAAATCAGGAAGACCACGTCAGTATGGGTATGACGGCGGCTAGAAAATCAAAGACTATCGTCGAAAACGTAACTAACGTGCTTGCGATAGAACTATTGGTCGCTTGTCAAGCCATTGATTTTGGCGACAAAAACTTAAAACTGGGCAAAGGTACGGCGGCGGCGTACGAGACAGTGCGCAACGAGGTGACCTTTATGAATAAAGACCGTTTTATTGCTCCCGATATCGCAAAATGCGCGGAACTAATCGTTAACGGTGATGTTATGAACGCGGTTGAAAAAGCCGCGGGCAAACTGCTTTAAAAAAATTTTAGAGGTTAATAAAAAATGATTACGAATTTTGACATTGGAAAGGCAATGACGGTAAAACTCGATTACCTGCCCCCGAAAAAGAATTTTGTAGAAGGTATCAGACGCGCGCCTAAAAGAGAGTTTCGTCTAAACCAAACGGAAACGGAACTGGCGTTAAAAAACGCTTTGCGCTATATTCCCGAAGAATGGCACGCGGAACTTGCGCCCGAATTTCTGCAAGAACTTTACACAATGGGCAGAATATACGGTTATCGTTTTCGCCCCGAAGGCAGAATTTGGGGTAAGCCCATAGACCAATACAAAGGCAAATGTATCGAAGGCAAAGCTTTCCAAGTAATGATCGACAACAATCTCGATTTTGAAATCGCGCTTTATCCGTATGAACTTGTAACATACGGCGAGACTGGACAAGTCTGCCAAAACTGGATGCAATATAACCTAATCAAAAAATATTTGGAAGTTCTTACCGACGAACAGACTTTGGTTGTGTCTAGCGGACACCCAATGGGATTATTCCGCAGCGACAAACGCAGCCCGAGAGTAATATTAACCAACGGGCTTATGGTAGGAATGTTTGACAACCAGCAAAACTGGCACAGAGGCGCGGCTTTAGGCGTGGCTAATTACGGTCAGATGACCGCGGGCGGCTGGATGTATATTGGACCGCAAGGCATTGTTCACGGAACGTATAATACTATCCTTAACGCGGCTCGTATGAAACTGGGTATCGGTCGCGACGCAAACCTTAACGGGGTTTTGTTTGTCAGCAGCGGTCTTGGCGGAATGAGCGGAGCGCAAGGCAAAGCCATAGAGATACTTCAAGGCGTGGGCATTATCGCCGAAGTGGATGAGAGCAGAATTAAAACCCGCCACGAACAAGGCTGGGTATCCGCAGTAGCCCAAACGCCGAAAGAAGCGTTTGAGTTGGCTGAAAAATGCAAAAAAGACAAAATCGGCATAGCGATAGCGTATCACGGCAATATCGTGGATTTACTCGAATACGCCATTAGTAATGACAAACATATAGACTTACTTTCCGATCAGACGAGCTGTCACGCGCCTTACGACGGCGGTTACTGTCCGCAAGGTATAACCTTTAGTGAACGCACAAGACTGCTCCAAACCGACGAAGCGAAATTCCGCAAACTGGTTGACAAAACCTTACAGGCGCATTTTAACGCTATCAAAATACTTCACGCGAAAGGCACTTACTTTTTCGATTACGGCAACAGCTTTATGAAAGCGATATATGACGCGGGCGTCAGCGAAATTTGCAAAAACGGCGTCAATGAGCTTGACGGATTTATTTTCCCAAGCTACGTTGAAGATATTTTGGGACCCGTTTGCTTTGACTACGGATACGGTCCTTTCCGTTGGGTATGTTTGTCGGGCAAACCCGAGGATTTACACAAAACCGATATGGCGGCGATGAATTGCATAGATAAAGACCGCCGTTATCAAGATATGGACAACTATATTTGGATTAAAAACGCCGAGAAAAACCGCCTTGTGGTGGGAACGCAGGCGCGCATACTGTATCAGGACGCTATCGGCAGACTTAAGATAGCATTAAAATTTAACGAAATGGTGCGTAACGGCGAAATAGGTCCCGTAATGCTTGGACGAGACCATCACGACACGGGCGGCACAGATTCTCCCTTCCGCGAAACCAGCAACATAAAAGACGGAAGCAATATTATGGCGGACACGGCAACTCAGATTTTCGGCGGCAATTGCGCCAGAGGTATGAGCCTTGTCGCGCTGCATAACGGCGGCGGCACGGGAATAGGCAAATCTATTAACGGCGGATTCGGAATGGTGCTAGACGGCAGCGAACGCGTGGACGAGATACTGACTAACGCTATGCCGTGGGACGTAATGGGCGGAGTCGCAAGACGAAGCTGGGCGAGAAACCCTAACGCTATCGAAACTTCTATTGAATACAATCGTGAATACGGCGATAGAAACCATATAACCTTACCGTATCTCACCGACGAAAAAGCCATAAGCGAGCTTGTGGCGAGAGAATACGACAAATACGCTTTGAAAAAATAAAATTTAAAATTACAGGAGAGCAAAAATCTTATGTCAATGAACAAAATCGTTGAATGTGTGCCGAATTTCAGCGAAGGCAGAAATCCCGAAAACATTGAAAAAATCGTAAACTGTTTTAGAAACAAAACGGACGTAAAACTGCTTGACTACAGCTCGGACGCGGACCACAACCGTATGGTTGTTACCATTGTCGGCGAACCGATGCCCCTTGCTGAAGCCGTTTTGGAAGCTATCGGAGTGGCGAAAGATATTATCGACTTGACAAAACACTTTGGTCAGCACCCCCGTATGGGAGCGACCGACGTCGTGCCTTTTATTCCTATTAAAAACGTCACAAAAGAAGAAGCAATCGA
>JAQUSX010000150.1 GCA_028710055.1 Clostridia bacterium
TTTTTTTAATAGACTTATTTTAGATATTTCGGGCGGTAAAGCGACATCGTCTAGTCCTATATCGCCGTCATACTGACGAAAATCAAAATCAGTCATATTAAAAGTTTTTTTCATCAGTTTATACAAACTTTCTTTGGGGTATTTTACAAAATCGGGGTTGCCCCAGCGAAAAATCGAACGATAGCTTTTTTTCGGGGCAGGCTCCTTTACCCACTTAGGCTCAAAGTCTTTATATGGTTTTGACATTAATATTTCTCCTTGTTGCGTTAAAAGTTTAGCGTTTTATTTTCAGTATATCGTAAAGTTTTAGGTAAAGCGGACGCAAACGGTTGTACGTTCCTTTATATACGTCGCTATACAGCTTTTGATAAACAGCGTGATTTTTCTCGTCGGGCAAAATAAGCGGTTGATAATGCACCATTTTTGACATAGCTTCATCAAAATCTTTATATACGCCCATTCCGACAAAGCCCGCGATACTGCTGCCTAAGCCCGTCGCTTCGTAAGTTTGAATACGTCTGACGGGCAGACCGAACATATCGGCGGTGATTTGACATATCGTGTCTGATTGGCTTCCGCCGCCCGCCGCCGAAACGTATTTTATTTTGTTTCCCGAGCGTTTTTCTAAGTTTAGCATTGCGTCATAAAGAGCAAACCCAATGCCCTCGATAATAGCCCGATAAATATGTACTCTCGTGTGAGACGAGTTAAAGCCGATAATTGCTCCCCTGCCTTCGGGTTGTTTAAGTTGCGGAGCCCAGTACGGCTGTACCATAAGTCCGTTGCAGCCCGCGGGCACTTGCTCTAAGTATTTGTTAAGCAGGTCTTCGGCAGCGCAGCCCATTTCTTTTGCCATTACGACTTCTTTTTGAGCAAATTCTTTTAAAAACCAGGTTACCATCCAGTAGCCGCGGTATATCTGCACTTCTGGATTGTATAGGTTTGGAATAACCGCAGGATAAGCGGGCAACAGCGGTATCGGCTCAACATACTTTGAGGTGGAAAACTGTATCGTTGACGACGTGCCGAAAGACAAACTGGCGGATTCATTATCCGTAACTCCCGAACCCAAAGTCTCGCAGCCTTTGTCCGAACCCGTAGCGATAAGAGGCAACCCTTTCGGTATGCCCGTAAGTTTTGAAGCCTCTTCCGTCACGTAGCCTATTGTGCCGAGCGGGTCGACAAGCTCGCACAGTTTTTCAGTCTCTATTCCAAACATACTAAACTGTATGTCGTTGGTGGATTTCCATTTTTTGTTTTTATAATCAAAAGGAACGTGCCCGATATTCGAAGCCACGGACTCTTTCATTTGTCCCGTTAATAAATAATTTAACGCGCAGCCCACGCTAATGTATTTATAAGTTTTTGCCCAGATTTCAGGCTGATTTTCTTTAATCCAGTTGCTTTTGGTGATTTTGCGTTGAACGTTTAACGCTTCCGTCATACCGACAAGACTAAAAGCTATACGGGAGCTAAGCGGCAACGGTTCGCAGCATTTTGCCTCGCGCTGGTCAAGCCAAACGATAACGTCACGCAAAAAATTGCCTTCTTTATCAACGCAAGTGTAGCTGTCTCTAAAAGGAGTAATCGTCACGCAAATAATTTTTTTCATTTCTTCGGGATATTTTTCCGCTATTTCTTTGGACGTTTTTATCAGGCTTTCCCAATAAACGTCCATGCTTTGCTCCGTCCAGCCAGGTTCGGGCGAATGGTAAGCTTGCGGATATTTATATTGCGACTTTGCGACGATATTTCCGTCGCGGTCAAAAATCAGCGCGCGCATACTTTGCGTGCCGCAGTCAAAAGTAAGAACAAGTGGACTATCTGTCATATTAGTTGCCTCCGTAAAAAAACTAGCCTTAATTATTTTTATCTGAAAATTAAAACTATGATTTCTAGTTACAGCTATTATAGCACTATAAAAGGCGTAAATCAACGGCTATAGGAAAAATCTATAGCCGTTAAAAAAGGTATTTTGTTTATATCAATTTTTTTTAATCCGTATACAAGTCGTCTGAAACGAATTTGCTTTCGCAGGTTAAATCTATGCCAAGCATTCTAAAAATATTAACGTCGCTTTGCGTCAGTATATGAGATGAATGCGCTTGCGCCCCGTTTAGACCGCTTAGTTTTGAATAAGCGGTTTCGGCGTCAATACTATACGCTCTTGATACCGTTAACGCGACCAAAGTTTGTTCCAAAGTCATCATTTCAGATTTTTTGCGATAAAGCTCGTTATTCAAATTCAACACGGGCTCGATAACCTGAGGCGGAAGAAGTTTTATTTGGTCGTCCATTTTTGCCAAAAGTTTGAGTGCGTTTATTATCGCTGCGCTAGAGGCAGTCATAAGAGCGGATTGTTTTCCCGTAACGATTTTGCCGTTTCTTAGTTCGATTGCTACTATCGGGACGCCCGTCTTTTTTTCTTTTTCATTGGCTACCGTCACCGTCGCTCTGTCCGACGGATCAAGCCCTAACTGTTTCATCAAAAATTCCAGTCTGTTAATGGCTTCTATCGTGCCGATGCCTTTTTTGTATTCTACCAATGCGGTAAAATAACGGCGTATAACTTCTTGTTTTGCGGCAGTTGCGCACACTTCGTCATTTGTTATTGCGTCCGCTACCATATTCACGCCCATATCGGTAGGAGATTTATAAAGCTCTTCACCCAAAATTCTGTCCAAAATGCTTTTTACGACGGGAAAAGTTTCCAGGTCGCGGTTGTAGTTTACAGCCGTCACGCCGTACGCCGCAAGATGAAAATAATCTATCATATTAACGTCCAGTAAGTCGGCTGTCGCCGCCTCGTAAGCCACGTTAACGGGGTGTTTTAAATCCAAATTCCAAATGGGGAAAGTTTCGTATTTTGCGTAACCCGCTCTGTTGCCGCGCTTATATTCGTGATAAAGTTGACTTAGGCAAGTGCCTAGTTTTCCGCTGCCGGGTCCAGGTGCTGTGACGACAACCAAAGGTCTTGTAGTGGGGATAAAAGGGTTCGCGCCGTAGCCGCTGTCGCTTACTATCGTATCGACGTCCAAAGGATAACCTTTTGTCAAGCGGTGAAGATATACGGTTTCA
>JAQUSX010000151.1 GCA_028710055.1 Clostridia bacterium
CGCTTAAATTTTTTGACAGACACGGCGAGCCAATGACGCTGGACGCCGAAGGTTACGCGGCGAGAGCTTTTTTGCATGAATACGATCACCTTGATGGCGTGCTTTTCCCCGACAAAATGATAAGAAAAGCCACCGACGAGGATGTGAAGGAATAGATGAAAATAGTTTTTTTAGGAACTCCCGTTTTTGCCGTGAACGCTTTAACGGCGATACACGCAAAACATGAAATTGTAGCCGTAGTAACTCAGCCTGATAAGGCTGGAAACCGCGGCAAAATTGTCAGTCCGCCCGTAAAAACAAAGGCGAAGGAGTTAGGTTTACCCGTTTTTCAGTTTGATAATATCAATAATGACGGTGTGGAAGTATTGCAAAAGTTAAAACCCGACGTTATGATTACGGCGGCTTACGGACAGTTGTTGAGCGACAAAATTTTGTCTATCGCAACACACGGAACGCTTAATATTCACGCTTCGCTTTTGCCAAAATATCGCGGAGCGTCGCCCATTAACAGCGTTTTAATTAACGGCGAAAAGCAGACAGGCGTAACGATAATGCGTACTGTGAAAAAAATGGACGCGGGCGATATACTTTTGTCAAAAGTTTTTCCGCTTAATAATAATATCAACGCTGGAAAGCTTACGGAAAAATTGTCACAGTTAGGCGCGGAAGCGATTTTGTCCGCATTAGAACTAATAGAAAAAGGGCGGGCGACGTATATGCCGCAAGACGAAACGCAAGCTACTTTTTGTAAAAAAATCACCGCAAAGACCGAGAAAATAGACTGGTTAAAATCGGCGAATGAAATTCATAATTTAATACGCGGACTTAACCCAACGCCGTGCGCATGGACAATGCTAAATGGAAAAAGACTGAAAATAATAGATAGCGAAGTATCAACTACCGCAGGCGAAAAAGCGGTTGTTATCGAATGCAAAAAACAAGGTATTACAATCGGTTGCGGCGATAGTTCCGTCACTATAAAGACTTTACAATACGAAGGCGGAAAAGTAATGTCCGCCGCGGATTTTGTTAACGGCAGACGTATATCGGTCGGCGATAAATTGGAGTAAATAATGAACGCAGCTTTTATAAAATCATATAAATGCTTGGATAATATTTTTCGCAAAGGCGCGTTTTCAGGTATCGAACTCAACGAAACGCTGCTTGATTCCGCCGAAAAAGACCGTCCGCTGATTACGAAAATCGTATACGGCGTTCTTGACAAAAATATTTTGCTCGAATACGAAATAAAAATTTACGCAAGTAAAGTAAAACCCGCCGTAATGCCGATATTAAAAATCGGTCTTTACGCGCTTAGATATTTATCAATTCCCCAATTTGCGGTTATTAACGAATGTGTTGAGCTTACTAAGAGTATCGGCAAAAAAGAACTTGCGGGGTTTACCAACGCTACTTTACGCAATCTTTCGCTTAAGAAAGATTTTCCTTTGCCCGAAAATGACGAAGAAAAATTGTCTGTGCGTTATTCGTTTCCTTTGTGGGGCGTTAAAAAACTTATTGCCCAAAAAGGGCTGGAATTTACAGAAAAGTTTTTAGCGTACGAACCGCCGAGACTTACGCATATAAGAATAAATTTAGACGCGATTTCGGTAAAAGACTTTTGCGGATTACTCAACGCTCAAAATATAAAATATCAAAAATCCATATTTGAAGACGCTTTGTTTGTCGACGGTATGCCGAAAACGAATAAAAAATACTTTACTCCGATGTCCGTCGGCTCTATGGTTGTGGTCAAAGCGCTTGAAGCCCAAGGCGAATGCGAAATACTGGACGTATGCGCCGCTCCGGGCGGAAAATCCGTATATATGGCGCAGTCAGATAGATCCGCCGCTGTTACGGCTTGCGATATATATCCGCATAGAGTGGAACTCATTAAGTCTTACGCGAAAAGAATGGGCGTGAAAAACGTTCAAGCTTTGGTTTGCGACGGAGCGGAGTTTAATCCCGAATTTGAAAATAAATTTGATTACGTTCTTTGCGACGCGCCGTGCAGCGGGATGGGCGTTTTTTACGATAAGCCTGACATCAAATTTTTTAGACAGGAAAAAGATATCGAAGAGCTTTCCGCTTTGCAAAAAAAGATTTTGCTTAACGCCGCGGAGTATGTGAAAAAAGGCGGTTTTTTGATGTATTCCACCTGCACGGTTTTTGACGAAGAAAACGCGCAAAATGCCGATTTTTTGCTAAAACATAATCACGAATTTGAGCTTTCGAGTTTTGACTTGCCCAAGTTCGGGCAAATCGGCGGTGAAAAACAGTTTTACCCGCATATCGACGGAGTGGAAGGGTATTATATAGCGAAATTTATAAAAAAATAAATTTGAGAAAAGATATTAAACTTTTTGAAAAAAAATAAAAAATGAAATTATTACTTGACTATGATTTAAATACTTTGATAAATGTGCTTGAGCCATTTGGTCATCCGAAATACGCCTCGAAGCAAATTTTCGGCTGGATAAACAAAGGTCGGGATTTTGATGAAATGACAAATGTTTCAAAAGAGTTTCGCGAGCGGCTAAGACAAGATTATTACGCTGTAGGTTTAACAGTCGAAAAAAAACTGACGGGTAAAGACGGCACGGTAAAATATTTGTTCAGGCTTAACGACGGCAATTTTATCGAAAGCGTGTTGATGAGCTACAAATACGGACGAACACTCTGCGTTTCCACCCAAGTGGGTTGCAGAATGGGTTGCACTTTTTGCGCGAGCGCGCTTGGAGGACTTGTCCGCGACCTTACGGCAGGCGAAATATTGTCGCAAATAATAACCGTCAATCGTGATTTTGACGATGAAAAAAGAGCGGTTACAAACGTTGTGCTTATGGGCAGCGGCGAGCCGCTGGATAATTACGACAACGTAATAGCTTTTTTAAGGCTCGTAAACAGTCCGAACGGATTAAATATTTCGTATAGGAATATCTCGCTTTCCACATCGGGCATAGTGCCGAATATGTACAGACTTGCGGAAGAAAATATGCCGATAAATTTGACCGTATCATTGCATGCTTCCACGCAGCAAAAACGTGAGCAGCTTATGCCAG
>JAQUSX010000152.1 GCA_028710055.1 Clostridia bacterium
TACGGGAAGCGCATACACGCGACGCTGCATCGGAAAGCGATCTGCATGAAAGAATAAAATCTTTGATAAAGACAGGCAACTACGACGCCGCGCAAAATTTGCTCGACGATTGTTCGAATAGAGACGCAGAATGGCATTATATACAGTCCACCGTGTATTTTCAAAAAAGCTGGTATATAGAAGCGAAAAAACAGCTTGAATACGCTATTCAGCTTGAGCCTAATAATCTTAAATATACAAACGCGCTGGACAGACTTAATAAATATCTGGCGTCAAATACGATTTCACCCGATCAGCTAAGAACAACCACCCGTCCTGTCGACGATAATGAATTTTATCCAAATAACGGCACTTGCACAGGCAGCTGTTGCGGCGACGTGTGCATGGCAAACTTATGCGCAAACTGTCTTTGCGGCGGTTGCAGATAAAGCTAACGATTTATATAAATAAAAAGTTTTTAAGCTTGGCTTACAATTTAACTTAAAAATATAAAGAGAATTTAATATAAATTCTCTTTTTTGTTGGGTTTTTTATTAAACATTAAGAAGCAATGTTGCAGATAATAAAGACTGTAAAGCGGTTTTTTCAACAAAAGTACTGAATGCAAAAATCAAAAATTTTTGCAAATTACCAAATATTAACATTACGAGTTAATAAAACTCAAAATAGCATTAATTAAAATCCTATGTATTCAACGCCCATTAGCAGAACTTCATTGATTTTTGTGTCGGCAAGCTCGTAAAAAACCGCTTTACCCGAGCGTGAAAACCGCACAACTCCCATAGAACGCAATAATTTTAGCTGGTGAGATATAGCAGTTTGATTCATTTCCAGTAGTGTCGCGAGGTCGCCCACGCATAGCCGTGACATCGCCAAAGCGGAAAGCAGCCTTAGTCTGTTACCGTCCGATAGCAACGCGAAAAAATCCGCAAGTTTTGTGGAAGATATTTTATCGGGCAAATAATAAGTCAGCTCGGTCATTAATTTACTGTCAAGCATAATATTTTGCTCCGTAAGGTACTTTTTTATTGTAGGACAGGCACAAATGCGGGATTTGACGCATATTGTAGTAAAAAAACAAGTTTTGGTGTAAATAAATGGAGGGGAATAAAGGTGGGTATAACACAAGAATTATTGTATTTGCTTTTGCTTTACGCGGTTTTGGGCGAGAATCTTTCATTAAATACCGCCCTGCTCATAGCGTTTGCGATAATGATACTGGGTCCGTGTATTAGCAGGCTCTGTTGCAGGGGCGTCACAGGAACCACTCAGCCGTTTGGTTTTGCCGCGCTGAATAATTTGGTATAAAAAGGCGTAATTTTATTATTAATAAAAACTATTGACTTTGTCCATAATAAAGTGTAGAATAAACTTAACGCATAAAGAAATGCGAAATTATCTAAAAGAGGTTATTACATGTTCCAAGACAAAGTCATCACTTGCAAACAGTGTGGTGCAGAGTTCACTTTCACAGCAGGCGAACAAGAATTTTACGCTGAAAAAGGTTTAACAAATGAACCCCAAAGATGCAAGAACTGCCGCGACTCAATGAAACGCGACAGAAGAGACCGCAGAGGCGAAAGACAAATGTACGACGCGGTATGCGCTCAATGTGGCAAACCATGCAAGGTTCCTTTTGAACCGAAAGAAGACCGTCCTGTATTGTGCAGTGAGTGTTTTTCTAAGAAATAAATCCTAAACGATTTTTAAACGCGCTTAATATAAGCGCGTTTTTTTGTTGTTTTTTATTTAATTTTGCTTAAAATCCAAGGTTTTATTTGAGTGATAAATCAATTTGTTTTTAAATTAAATATGCTGCTCTTAATGCCTAGCTATTACCTTAAAAAATTTCTTTATTAAACTTGACATTGATTTAAATAAAAATTATTATTGCGAAGACGCTACGCCGTTTTTGATGGCGAATTTTTTATGCGGAATGTTTTTGATTAAAGCCGTTTCGACTTTTGTGGCGGTAAGAATGATTTGGACTTCGTCGTTAAAACAAAGCAAGGCTTTTTGACGGCTGCGGTCCAGTTCCGACAAAACGTCGTCTAATAGCAGTATCGGATACTCGCCCGTCACGATTTTGAATATTTCCAGTTCGGCGAATTTTAACGCCAGCGCTGCCGTGCGCTGCTGTCCTTGACTGCCGAACGACCGTATATCTATGCCGTTAACGGAAAATTTTATATCGTCGCGCTGGCAGCCGAACGTGGTAAATCGTTGATAAAAATCTTTTTCGATAGATTCGTTTAGCTTTTTTAGGTATTTTTCATATATTTCTTCCGCAGTCTCGCCGCTAATTGAGGCCTGATAAGAAAGTTCAAAATTTTCGGTTTTCGTTAGTTTTTTGTGCGTTTCGGCGGCTTTCGGCGAAAGCATATCGCAAAACTCGCGGCGTTTTATCGTTATGCGCGCGCCTTCTTTTGCCAGCTGATCGTCCCAGCCCGCCAGCGTTTCCGAAAGCTCTTTTATTGTGGCGGAATTTTTTATCAGATTGTTTCTTTGAGTTAAAATGCGGTTAAACCGCACCAAAGAGCGAAAATATGTCTTGTCCGTTTGACACAAATCTATATCGAGAAAACGGCGGCGTTCGGCGGGACTTTGAGTAATAACGCGGATTTCATCGGGGGAGAAAAACACGCAGTTCAGGTTTCCTAGTAAATCGCCGATTTTATTAAGCGAAGTATCGTTTAGAAAAACAGATTTTTTATCTCTTGTCAGTTCAATGCTTATATTCCGTTCGCCGTATTTTGAAACAAAATCGACATTCGCTTTGGCGTTATCTTCGCCCCAGCAAATCATATCTTTGTCTTTGTCCGTACGGGGGCTTTTTCCTAGACAGCACAAATAGACGCTTTCAAGCAAGTTGGTTTTGCCTTGAGCGTTGTTGCCCACAAAAACGTTTAATCCGTCCGCAAGCATTGTTTTTTGTTCCGCGAGATTGCGGAAATTTTTTACCGAAACGCTTTTTATTTTCACGTTGAAATTATAACATCGCCCCAAAAAATAGTCAATGTTGAAT
>JAQUSX010000153.1 GCA_028710055.1 Clostridia bacterium
TTAATAGCTTCTATCGTTTGGGGTATTACGCCGTCATCGGCAGCCACTACGATAATAGCCATGTCGGTAACTTTTGCTCCGCGCGCTCTCATGGCGGTAAACGCCGCGTGACCTGGCGTATCAATAAAGGTTATCTGTTCGCCGTTAATTTTTACCGTATACGCGCCTATGTGCTGCGTTATTCCGCCTGCTTCGCCAGAAGTAACGTTAGTTTTTCGTATCGCGTCAAGAAGTGAAGTTTTACCGTGGTCGACGTGACCCATAACGGTGACTATCGGCGGACGTTTTGTGTTGTCGGGCAAAGTGTTGTCTTCGCCGCCGCTAATGATAATTTCTTCGGCGGTTTTGTCGATTTTTTGCTCCAATTCTACGCCAAAACTGCTTGCGACATATTCGGCAATCGAAAATTCTACGGTGTCGTTAATGGTTTTTACTATACCTTCTTTAAACAGCTGTTTTATAATCGAAGCTACGGGAATACCGGTTTTTTCCGACAAAACTTTCAATGAAACGTCGTCGGTGGTAATAACGGCTTTTTCTATTTTCATTATGACTTGCTCTACTCGTCCTGATTTTTTGGTTTGTCTTGGACGGCGCGCAATCATTCTTTCATCGTCTTCAGTACCCGTATATGTTTTTGTTAAAAGGGCTTTTTTGTTGAAAGTGCGGTCTTCTTTGCTCTTTTCGTGAGTTTTATTTTTATTTCCAAAAGTTTTTTGAGGTTGATTTGAAGTAGCGGGAATAGTACCGAAAGTTTTTTTGATTGGAGGTTTTGCCGCAGTTCTTTGCGAAGCGTCTTTATCCTTATCCATGGGCATATTAGGTCTGCCCATAGGCGGACGCTGTTGAGACTGGGGTCTGTTGTCGAAACGTTTCGGACCTCTGTTTTGTATGTTGTTAGTATTATCGCGGTTGTCTCTTTGCCCCGTCTGTTGCTGAGGAGAACGCTTGCCGTAAGGCTGTTTTTGCTGCGTGATGCTGGTTTTTGGCGGTAATTGAGGCGGTTCCAAAAATCTGCGGACTTTTATATTGCCCTTTTCGTCCTTATAAGTGCGTTCGTTCGAAGCTGTCGACGCGCTCTTTTGAGATTTTTGCTCGGGCTTTTGCTCGGATTTTGGTTCGGGCTTTTGCTCGGCAATGTGCTTGTGGTCGTCGCTTTTAACAATCGGTTTCGTTTCGGATTTTTCTTCCTTTATTTCCGATTTCGGCTGCTCGATAACTTCCGTTTTTTCAACTACAGTTTTTTGAGATTGCGAAACTTCGGTTGAAGGAACCGTATCGTTAACCGTCTGAGACAAAGCGATATCTTCCTCAAACCGAGTTTTTTTCAAATCGGCTGATTTTCGCGCTTCGTCTAGTCTTTGTTTCAAGCCTGCCACATCCTGTTGAAATCTGCGTGCGTTAACAGCCGTATTACTTTTAAGTTTTTTCAGATTATCAAAGGATTGAGCGTTATTGCTGTTATCTGTCAAATCATTTACCTCCACCGCTACATAAACCGTTTATTTTTCGCTGTGTATAATTTCTTTTAGTTGGTCATAAAT
Organism: Clostridia bacterium; assembly: GCA_028710055.1. Lineage (GTDB taxonomy): Bacteria > Bacillota > Clostridia > Christensenellales > CAG-314 > JAQUSX01. The sequence continues at coordinate 1,545 of JAQUSX010000153.1, forward strand.
ATTTTTTGGGATTGCCGTTTCAAATTGTCTTGCCATAGCTTTTGTTTTTTCGCATTTTGCCAAACATTCGTTGTTTTTGCATAAATACGCTCCCCTGCCGTTCGCTTTGCCTGTGGTATCAACCGCAATATCGCCGTCGGGAGTTTTGACAACTCTAATAAGGTCTTTTTTGGGCTGCATTTGTCTGCAAGCCAAACACATTCGCATTGGAATATTTTTCATATATTACTCCGCGTCGTCAGGTATCTTATTTTCTTCTTCCGTTTGAATGTTTTCGTCGATATCGCCGGTTTCGACAATATCGTCAAAAACGTCCGCGTTGTCGTCAGTTTCGGCGTCAACTGGTTCCGTCTCATAAGCGGAATCATCCGTGTCGAACAGCCCCATCTGCATAGCTACGCTATATGATTTAACGTCTATTTTCCAGTTTGTAAGTCGTGCCGCCAAACGCGCGTTTTGACCTTCTTTGCCTATTGCCAAAGAAAGTTTGTCGTCGGGAACGATAACTTTCGCTTCTTTCGAGTTTTCGTCTGCCTGCACCATCAAAACCTTTGCGGGAGACAAAGCTCTTGCGATATAATCCAAAATATCGTTGCTCCAAGGAATAATATCTATTTTTTCGCCGCCGATTTCGTTAACGATAGCGTTTACTCTAACGCCCTTATTACCTACGCACGCTCCAACTGGGTCTATATCTTGGTCCTGACTATATACCGCCATTTTTGTGCGGAAACCAGCTTCGCGTACGATAGCCTTGATTTCCACTATACCCGCGCGGATTTCAGGCACTTCGTTTTCAAACAAACGCTTGATAAATCCAACGCTGGAACGGGAAAGCATAACCTGCGGACCTTTTGTATTTTCTTTTACTTTTTTCACTAAAACTTTGATTTTGTCGCCGGGCAAAAAACGCTCGCCGCGTATTTGGTCAGCGGGCAAAAGCACGCCTTCCATTTGATTTTTGCCTATCTCTACAAATAAAGTCCCGTCTTCTTTTACGCGTGAAACCACGCCTACTAATAGCTCGTTTTCTTTTTCAATAAATTGATTATATGTGATATCTTTTTCCGCTTGGTGCAGATAATTCATTACTACTTGTTTTGCCGTTTGAGCCGCGATACGTCCAAAATCTCTCGGGTTAATCTCAGTCATCACACGGTCGCCGATTTTGTAACTTTTTTTAATTTCTTGCGCGTCAATTAACGTCATTTCTTTGTCGGGATCGACGATTTCTTCAACTACCGTTTTGTACATAAAAACTCTTATCGTGGCTTTTTCGGGATTAAGCTTCACCGTAACGTCGGCTGCTTCACCGTAATTTTTTTTGCATGCGATAGCCAAAGCTGCTTCAAGCGCGTTCAAAAAAACGGCTTGGTCAATGCCTTTTTCATTTTCAAGATCTTCCAAAGCGGCAAAAAAATCTTTGTTAATCATTTATTTTCCTCCAAATCAGTTGCTAAAATTTTATAAAAGGAACTA
>JAQUSX010000154.1 GCA_028710055.1 Clostridia bacterium
ACCTGTTCGGCGTAGGATTATCAACGGCGGACGCACAGTCATAGCAATTATTACGCGGAAAAAACATTTTTTCCGCGTTTTTTATTAAATTAAAATTAAATGTTAAACGACGATGAAAAAACCGCAAACTTATGAAATGTCGGCGTTAGTTGAGAACGAAATAGAGAAAAAATAAATTTAGATATACATAAAAAAACTCCCATATATAGTGGAAGTTTTTTTATTGTTTCAAATTGGGGTTTGCATATAAAAAATACATTTTAGGTATCTAATTAAAAATTTGTGTTTGAAAATGCGATATCAAAAAACTTATGATTACTCGCCCGTATAACCCCAAACAACAGGACAATTGCTGTGATTCCAACTCAAACTCCAGCCCGCTTGTTTTTTCATCGACTCGCAATAAATCGTAAGATTTTCACAACCAGAAAAAGCAAAATTGCCTATATTCGTTACGCTGCCGAGAATCAATATACTTGTCAACTCGCTGCAACTGCAGAAAGCATAATTGCCGATATTCGTAACCTGTCTTGGAAGTACTATATTGGCTAATATCGTACAGTTAGAAAAAGCGTGGTCTCCGATACTTGTTATACTCTCGGGCAATTCAATATTCTCCAATTTAGTGCAGTAAAAAAAGACATATCTTCCTATTTCGGTTATATTTTTTGGTATTGTCACGCTAATTAAATTCTTACATTTAAAAAAAGTATAATCGCCAATATCCGTTACGTTATCGCCGATAGTGACGTTTTTTAAAGATATGCATTCATAAAAAGCCATGTCGCTTATACTTGTTACTTCTTCGGGCACCATAAAACTTTCTTCTTTTTTACCGATCGCATATTGAATTAACGTCGTTCCGTCTTTATTATATAAATTTCCGTCGATTGATTTATAATTTGCGTTGTCTTCATCAACCATTATATTTGACAAATTTGAGCAACTTGCGAAAACATCTTCGTATATCTTGGTCACACTTGCGGGTATTATAATACTTGTCAAACTTTCACAATCTTCAAAAGCGCCTAAATCAATTCGGGTTACACTATCGGGAATAGCAATGTCGGTTAAATTAGTACATCCTCTGAATACACCCAGACCTATACTTTTCACGCTGTTTGGTATCACTACGCTTTTTAGATTTTTGCAATTTAAAAACGTATACCAGCCGAATTGGATAACGGTATTGGGTATAGAAAAAGTTTCCGAATTTTTACCTATCGCATATTGAATCATCATTTCACCATTTTTCGTATAAAGATTACCATCAACGGATTTGTAGCTTGGATTATTGACGCTTACGTCAATACTAACTAGGTTAGTGCAGCGGTCAATTGCCCAATATTCAATTTTTTTAATACTGTCGGGAATTGAAATGTTTCTTAGATTTAGGCAATTACAGAAAGCGGAAGAACTAATCGTAGTCACTTTTAAACCCTTATATGTCGACGGTATTATTACGCTTGTTTCGCTACCTGTAAATTTTTTTACCGTATAATTAATATTATTTATTAGAGCCCATTCAAAACTACTTGCTTTCGTGGGCTCGCGCACATCAGCATAAAGAGTAATATTTGACGTAATCTTGCTAGCAAAATCAAAAATTTGCGTACATTCAGCGTCAATACACCAGCCGAAAAATTCTTTTTCGCCTTCTTTTGGGTCATTTGGGATCAAGGCGCAATCGCCGTCGAGTATTTTTTGTTTAGAGATAGGCGTTCCGTCAGCGTAGGCAAAGGTTACCGTATGTTTTCTTTCACAACACGCGAAAATGAACGTAGTTGAAAGTAAAATAAAAATCAAAAACAGCGTTATAAATTTTTTCATTTTTATTACCTCCTAGATATTTTATTAATTATACTAAAAATACAATCGGTAGTCAATACTAAATATATTCAAAATTCATTTTACGTGAGCGGTTTTTATAAAAGTCTTAAAACGCTTTACAAAAAGGCAAAAAGTTGTTAAAATATGCCCAAATAAATTAAATGCGCCATTAGTCAAGACAAGGCAGGCGGCAAAACGTTCTTTAGAGAGCGCGTATTATAGGTGAAAGACGCGCGAACGAACCGAAATTGTTATCACTTGACAAGCAGGTCGGCAGAAAGAGTTTTTTGATTAAGCTGACACGGTATCCCTCCGTTACCACGGGGACGGTCTTTTCGGTAAGCGTTAGCTTAAACGAAGCGGCAGGTTTGAAAATGGTAAATTTGTGGTTATCCGCTGTTTTTTTCAAACGGCGGATTTTTTGTTTTTTTTAAAAAATTCGCAAAATTGATAAAATAAATAAATCAAAAGCTAACTAATAGACAAAGACAAATTAGAACTTGCGGCAATTTACACAAAATTTTTGGAAAATAAAAATAAAAAATCTTAAAATCACAAAGCAAAACAAACGGATAAAATTGTTGGAGGCAAGAGGATATATGTACAAAAAAGTCGATACGAATATGAATTTTGTACCGAGAGAACTTGAAACGCTGGAGTTTTGGAAAGAAAACGACGTTTTCAAAAAATCGGTGGCAAAGAGCGACGCGTCAAAGAAAAACTTTACTTTTTACGACGGACCGCCGACCGCTAACGGCGAGCCGCACCTTGGTCACGTACTGACGAGAGCGATAAAAGATTTGATACCCCGTTACAGAGTGATGAAGGGTTATTCGGTTTTGCGTAAAGCGGGCTGGGACACGCACGGTCTGCCCGTGGAGCTAGAAGTCGAGCGCGCTCTCGGCATCGACGGCAAACAGGAAATAGAAAAATTCGGTATCGAGCCTTTTATAAAAGAATGTAAAAAATCCGTTTGGAAATATAAAAAAGAATGGGAAAATCTTTCGGACAGAGTCGGTTTTTGGGCGGATATGGAAAACCCGTACGTAACCTATGACGATAATTATATCGAGTCCGAATGGTGGGCTATAAAAACGATATTTAATAAAGGGCTTATTTACGAAGGTCACAAAATTGTGCCGTACTGCCCCCGATGCGGAACCGCGCTGTCTTCGCACGAAGTCGCGC
>JAQUSX010000005.1 GCA_028710055.1 Clostridia bacterium
TATTTTTTCTAAAGAGGTATTTATGTCATTTGTTTTAGTGGGGATAGGCGGAGCCATCGGCGCAGTTTGCCGATATGGGATTGGATTAATTTCGGCGGAATGGAATTTCCCGATAAAAACGCTTTTGATTAACTTCATTGGTTCTTTTTTGATAGGACTGTTTGCGGGGCTTTTTGAGCGCGTGAATGTTTCGCATAACACAAAACTTTTTACGCAAGTAGGTTTATGCGGAGGGTTCACGACTTTTTCAGCTTTTTCTCTTGAAAATCTTACGATGATTGAGAACAAGGAATACGGCAAAGCGTCTTTGTATATTTTTATCAGCGTAATTAGCTGCATATTAGGCGTTTGGTTGGGCAAATCTTTATCCAAAGTTTTCGCTTAAAAAATCAAAAATTAAAGAGAGAAAATCCTACAACAAAATGTGATTTCATTACGCTAATGTGTTTCTGAACGTCGAAAAATATCTGGTGGAAAATAAAATACAAAACCTTTGCTGGAATATAGCTTAACCAAAATAAATCACAACAACAAAAATCCGCAATAAAAAAACACCGATTTTTCGGTGCTTTTTATTGTTTTGAAATTTAAATTTTCGATTACAAAATTTGAATGATAGCCATTTCAGCAGCGTCGCCTCTTCTGGGTCCGATTTTGTAAATAGCCGTATAACCGCCGCGTTGACCTTTTTCTTTTGCGATTTTATCAAACTTAGGAGCGTATTCATTGAAAATCTTTTCAATCAAAGGATGTCTTACGTCAGACGTACGGATTTTGTACGCTGTGCGGGATTCCTTGTCGCCCTTCGTTTCTTGCATATCGTATAAGTTGCTCATAAAAATTCTTCTTGCTGCAAGTTTTTTCGGTCCGTCGTTAAGAACTTCCACGTTGCTTTTCGCGCCCTTCACGAATTTTGCTTTTTCGACTTTTACTGTGTCTTCATAAGTATTCATTGCGAGCGTGATATATTTTTCGGCAAGTTTTTGAACTTCTTTAGCGCGAGGATAAGTGGTTTCAAGTTTGCCGTTCCACAACAGATAAGAAACTTGGTTACGAAGCAACGCCATTCTTTGGTCTGTCGGTCTTGACAACTTTCTATGTGATGCCATTGTTGTTTATGCCTCCTATTCTTCCTTATTTTTGAGTGATAAGCCGTAGCTTTCGAGTTTGACGATAACTTCGTCTAATGATTTTTTGCCTAAATTTCTTACCTTTAACATATCGTCTTCGGTTCTTCTGGTCAAATCCTCGACGGTCTGAATGCCAGCGCGTTTTAGACAGTTGAACGAACGAACGGATAAATCCATATCGTCTATATTCATTTCCAAAACTTTCTGCTTGCTGTCGGACTTTGGATTAACCAAAATTTCCATTACACTGATGCTGCTGGACAAATCCACAAACAACTTAATATAGTCTTCCAAAATCTTTGCGGCTAAGGATACGATTTCACGAGCGGCGAAAGCGCCGTTTGTTTCACATTCCAAAGTCAGTTTATCAAAGCCGATGCTTTGACCCACACGCGCGCTGTCAACGTTGTAATTGACTTTTTTTACGGGCGCATAGATGGAATCGATAGGAATAAAACCAATAGGATAGTTGATTTTTAATTCTTTGTTGATTTCTTTATTTTTGTCCGCCGAAACATATCCTCTGCCGCGCGCGACGTACAGTTCGCATACGAAATGACCGCCGTTGTCGATAGTGCAGATATGCAGTTCGGGGTTGAGTACTTCCACTTCCGCATCGGTGATAATGTCCGAAGCGTAAACGTCGCAAGGACCTACTTTGTCGATAGTAAGTACTTTTCTAAAATCTTTATCGATGTTGCTGGATTTGAGAGCAAGACTCTTGATGTTTAATATTATTTCAGTAACGTCTTCTTTTACGCCGTCAATGGTGGAAAATTCGTGTTGAACGCCGTCGATTTTGACACCGACTGCCGCAACTCCGGGGAGAGCGGAGAGCAATACTCTGCGCAACGAGTTTCCCAATGTAATTCCAAAACCTCTTTCCAACGGTTCTACGACTATTTTCACAGCCGCGCCGTTCGCGGATTCTTCGACAGATATTCTAGGTTTTTCAATTTCCATCATAAGCAAACAATCTCCTTTTTAATTATTTTGAGGTTGATTTCGAGCAACCTGGCTCAAATAAAAGAAGATACCGATTACTTCGAGTACAACTCGACGATCATATGCTCTTGGATTGACAAATCAATATCTTCACGGGTAGGTTTGCTTAAAACTTTTCCCGTCAGTTTTGCCGGTTCAAATTCCAACCATTTAGGAAGGTTGCTGGCTTTCATTTCTTTAAGCTCAACATAGCTCGGCAAATCTCTTTTGTTTTCCTTAACGGAGATAACGTCGCCTGCGGATACTTGATAAGACGGAATATTAACGACTTTTTCATTTACCGTAATATGTCCGTGATTTACCATTTGTCTGCATTGGCTGCGGCTTGCGCCCATTCCCATGCGGTAAATTACGTTGTCCAATCTTTCTTCAAGCATAACGAGCATATTCGTACCTGTTACGCCGCGCGAACGTTCTGCCATTTCGTAATATTTGCGGAATTGTTTTTCCTGTAAACCGTAAATTCTTTTTGCTTTTTGTTTTTCACGAAGCTGTAATCCATATTCTGTAACTTTCTTACGGCTGTCCCAATGTTGACCGGGAGTTTTGTTTCTGCGGGTCAGAGCGCATTTAGGACCGTAGCATCTGTCGCCTTTCAGGAACAACTTTGTTTTTTCGCGTCTGCAAAGTCTGCAATCGGCTTCTGTATATCTTGCCATAATTTTTGTTCCTCCTTAAATTCTTCTGCGTTTTGGCGGACGGCAACCATTGTGAGGTATCGGGGATACGTCTTTAATCATAGTTACCTGCAAATCTGCCGTTTGTAAAGCTCTGATAGCCGCTTCACGACCTTGTCCCGGTCCTTTAACGTAAACTTCTACTGTTTTAAGACCGTATTCTTTTGCCGCTTTTGCAGCTGTTTCAGCAGCTTGTTGCGCAGCGAAAGCGGTGCTTTTTTTAGAGCCTCTGAATCCAAGGCTGCCCGAGCTTGACCAGCTCAAAGTGTTTCCGCTAAGGTCGGTAATAGTTACTAAAGTATTATTGAAAGAGGCTTGAATATGAGCCGCGCCCTTATCGACTTTTCTGACGTCTCTTTTTTTCTTCGTTGCTTTTTTAACTGCCATAGTTGTCGAGCCTCCTTATTTAACCGCTTTCTTGCCATGAGAAACGGTACGTTTAGGACCTTTTCTCGTGCGAGCGTTTTGTTTTGACGATTGACCTCTTACGGGCAAATTTTTTCTGTGACGAGTGCCGCGGTAAGAACCAATCTCCTTCATCATATTGATATTCGACGTGACTTCTCTTCTCAAATCACCTTCAACGTGAAGATTTTTTTCGATGTAATCACGCAGTTTTGATACGTCGTCTTCCGTCAAATCTTTGACGCGGGTATCGGGATTTACGCCTGTTTCTAATAAAATCTTGTCCGCTGTGGGCAGTCCAATTCCATAGATATAGGTCAAACCTATTTGAACGCGTTTTTCTCTTGGTAAATCAACACCAGAAATACGAGCCATTTAAAAAATTCTCCTTATTTTCTTATCTAATAAAAATTGTAATATTTATATTAACGCGCCAAAATCTATGGCGAAATTTGGAATGAATGCCATAGATAATAAACGCATTTTATTTTTTACTTTAACCTTGTCTTTGTTTGTGGTTGGCGTTTTTAGAGCAAATTACCATAACTCTGCCGTGTCTTTTGATAACTTTGCATTTGTCGCACATTGGTTTTACAGACGGTCTGACTTTCATTTTTTTTCTCCTTAAAATTTTTGTATTTTATTTAGGCGGCAATGATTTTCCTTTGCTGCGCCACACGATTCTTCCTTTGGTCAAATCGTACGGACTCATTTCGACCTTTACACTGTCACCCTGCAATATGGTAATATAATGCATTCTCAACTTGCCCGAAATATAGCAGGTAATAACGTGTCCGTTTGTTAACTTTACTATGAATGTAGCGTTTCGAAGAGATTCGATAACAGTACCTTCAACTTCAATTACATCGTCTTTCGACATTAATTACCTCCGTTTTCATTAAATGCTCTTAGCGCGCTACCAAGCTCGCTGTCAAAGACTTTTTTATTTTCCAGCAGTTTTTGAGCTATGTTTGTGAGTATTATACCGTTGCTCTTAACGTGCTTAATATTTTTCTTTTTGGGATGAGCCAGCTTTCTTGACTTTCCGTCGCATATCCATACGTACGTTTCGTCCATTGCTACTATCATGTAATAATTACCGCTATCCCTGCCTTTTTTGGAGTAAACCACACAACCTATTTGTAATCGGTCATCCATTTTATTTGCTCCCTTAATTTATAATGACAAAATGTCATATCCGTCCGCCGTAACGGCGACCGTGTTTTCATAATGAGCCGAAACCGAACCGTCTTGCGTGCGTACTGTCCAACCGTCCGCGTCAAAAATGATTTTGTGCGTTCCCATATTTATCATAGGTTCCACCGCAATAACCATTCCTTCTTCAAGACGTATTCCGCGTCCCGCGACTCCAAAATTCGGAACGTCGGGCGACTCGTGCATTTCTCTGCCGATACCATGACCGACCATTTCACGCACTACCCCGTATCCGAAACTTTCGGCGTACTTTTGAACCGCTTGACCTATATCGCCGAGTCTTGCCGAAGGTCTTACTACTTTCATCGCTTCAAAAAAGCATTGTTTCGTAACGTCGATAAGTTGCTGACGGTACTTGTCGATTTTTCCCACGCCTACCGTTCTTGCCGCGTCTCCGTGCCATCCGTCCAAGACAGCCCCTACGTCAAAGCTCACTATGTCGCCTTCGCGCAAATACGTTTTGCGGTTAGGAATACCGTGAACGACTACGTCGTTAATGGAGATGCAAACGCTCGCAGGATATCCGTGATAATGTAAAAACGACGGTTTTGCTCCTTGCGAAGTAATGTATTCGTACGCTTTTCTGTCAAGCTCATACGCGCAGACGCCCTCTTTTGCGCTTTCACGAAGCATTTCTAGGGTATCCCGCACGATACGGTTTGATTTTCTCATAAGCTCTATTTGAGAAGGACTTTTGATAGTAATCATTTTTTGATAGCCTCGATAATTGCCTTGTAAACCTTGTCGGGTTCGTTATCGGCATTAATATTTACTAGTTTGCCTTGCTTTGCGTAGTACTGTACCAAAGGTCTCGTCTTTTCCTCGTACATTTCGAGCCTTTCCAAAACCGCTTCCAAAGTGTCGTCGGTTCTGATATAAAGCTCGCCTCCGCATTTTGCGCAAACTATCTCGCCGCCGATTTCGTGAATGTTAAACATCGTCCCGCATGTTTTGCATGTGCGTCTGCCCGTCGTACGGGCGATAACTATTTCGTTTTCAACGTCCAAATTGATTACGTAATCAATTTTATGCAGACTGTCCAAAGCGACCGCTTGAGGCAATGAACGGGGAAAACCGTCCAACACAAAACCTTTTTTACAGTCGGGTTCGATCAGCCTTTCGTGTACAATCTGTATTGTTATATCGTCGGGGACTAAACGTCCTTCAGATATAATATCTTTTACCTTTATTCCCAAAGGGGTATTTTCACGCATATTCTTGCGGAAAATTTCCCCTGTGGAAATGTGCGGTACTTTAAGATATTCTACAATTTTTTTCGCTTGAGTGCCCTTGCCTGAGCCAGGTGCCCCTAGCATTATGAGTTTCATTTTAAAAAGCCTTTATAATGACGCATCATAATCTGATTTTCGAGCGATTTGTTAAATTCCAGCGCGACAGAAACTACGATCAACATACCTGTTGAAGAAAATGCGTTCAGTAACGAGCTGTTTGAAGTGACAATGCCGAAAATCAAAGACGGTACTAAGGCGATAACTGCCAAGAATACCGCGCCCCAGAGAGTAATACGCGCAACCACTCTTTGGAGATACTCGCTTGTTTCACGTCCCGGACGAATACCGGGGATAAATCCGCCGTTTTGCTGCAGGTTTTTGCTTATCTCTATTGGGTTGAATGAAATCTGAGAATAGAAGTATGCAAACCCAAAGATAAATACTGCAAGGAAAACGGTATATACTAATGTGCCTACCCAGTCGCTTGCGCTGCCTGTCGACGTGCTTGTCATATAAGTAAGCCACCAGGTTGTAAACGGGGTGTCAGGCCAAAATGTTTGGAAAAGCATTGACGGGAAAGACAGTATAGCGAACGCGAAAATCAAAGGCAAAACGCCTGACGCATTTACGCGTACGGGTATATAAGTCGATTGTCCGCCGTACATTTTGTTACCTTTTATCTGTTTAGCGTATTGGATTTTGACACGTCTTTCCGCGCCGTCTACCCAAACGATAAAAGCGAATATGAAGATAACGATAAGGATAAATCCGATAACTTCCCAACCGCCGCCTGTTGTCCAACCGCTTGTAGCAACGTTGCCGAAAACGGAAAGAATGCTTGTGCCTGCTGTTGACAAGATACCTACGAAGATAAGCATTGAGATACCGTTGCTTACGCCGTATTCTGTAATACGTTCGCCTATCCACATGGTAAGCATACTGCCTGCTACCAATAAAATCGTAGAAAAGCTGAATACTACCCATTTAGGAAGAGCTATATTTGCGCCGATCATATTTACGTCAATAAACTGAGCGGTAGAAGTGCTGGCGTTATCAAAAGTAACCATAACCGCGATAGCGTTAACTATAGCTAAACCCAAAGTTACGTAACGCGTGATTTTTTCAATCTTTTTCTTTCCTTCATCGCCTTCCTTGCTCATTCTTTCCAAAGCGGGAATAGCGTAAGCAAGTAACTGCATAATAATGGATGCATTAATATAGGGGCTGATACCAACCGCGAACAATGTGCCGTTCGATAATGCCGAACCTGTAATGGCGTTCATAATCGAGAATAATGTTCCTTCGCCAAACGAGATAACATCGATGTTGATACCCGGAACAGGAATGAAGCAACCCAGTCTGTAAATAAATACGAGTAGGATTGTCAACAAAATCTTGTTTCGTACTTCCTTTACCTTAAAGGCATTTCTAAACGTTTCAATCATTATTTAATTACCTCTATCGTTCCGCCCGCAGCTTGAATTGCTTTTTGGGCAGCGTCGGAGAATTTATGCGCTTTTACCGTAAGTTTTTTAGTAAGAGTTCCTTTTGCCAAAACCTTAATTCCTACGCCGTGTTTAACGTTTACAATGCCAGCGTCGTTAAGTATTTCTGGGGTAACGATAGCGCCGTCTTCAAAGTTGTTAAGTTGTTCCAAATTTACGATATCGTAAATAAGTGAAAAGTTATTGTTAAAACCGTGTTTAGGAGTACGTCTAGCCAACGTTGTTTGTCCGCCTTCAAAACCGGGACGAACGCCGCCGCCGCTACGAGCCCATTGACCTTTGTGACCTTTACCGCTGGTCTTGCCCAAACCTGAGCCTATTCCGCGACCGAGTCTTTTCGCGAGCGTTTTTGAGCCTTCCGCAGGTTTAATTGTGTGTATTCTCATAATTCGCCTCCTAAATCTCTTCAACAACGACAAGATGTTTTACCTTGAAAATCATTCCGCGGATAGCGTCGTTGTCGTTGAAAACTTTTGAATCGCGGATTTTGTGCAAACCCAACGCTTCCACAGTCTTTTGTTGGTCTTTCAAGCATGCTATTGTGCTTTTGACCAGAGTGACTTTTATTTTCTTTTTGCTTATTTCGTAAGGACGTTGACCTTTTTTAAAGCTAACGCTGTGCAAAGGTTCTTTCGACTTTACAATGTATTTACCGTTAATATACATGATGTCGTCTTTTTTCTTCGTTGCCATTGTAAAATCCTCCTTATAGTTCTTCTACTTTTTTGCCGCGTAATTCAGCGATTTGTTCTGCCGTTCTAAGTTGAAGCAAACCGTCGAGAGTTGCTCTTACGCAGTTTACGGGTGTATTGCTTCCGTAAGATTTTGTTCTGATATCTTTAACGCCCGCAGCTTCCAATACGTTACGAACGGGACCGCCCGCTATAACGCCGGTACCTACTTGAGCAGGCATCAAAAGTATATGTCCTCTGCCGAATTTTCCAATGATTTCGTGAGGTATGGTCGTACCTTTAAGAGATATTTCAGCCATTGAAGCTTTTGCTCTTTGGGTAGCTTTTTCGATAGCTTGCGGAACTTCCGCCGCTTTTCCTGTACCTACGCCGACTTTACCGTTGCCGTCGCCGACAACAACCAAAGCCGAGAAACGCATTGTTCTACCGCCTTTTACAACCTTTGTAACGCGATTGATGGCAACGAGTTTTTTAATCAAACCGTCGTCTTCTTTTTGATCACGGTCTTTATTAAATTTTCTGCCCTTGCGGTCGCCTTGGGGACGATCTCCCTGAGGACGGTCGCCCTGACGTCTGTTGTCGCCATAACTACGTCTGGGACGGTCGGCTCTAGCTTCGGTCTTTTGCTCTGGAGCAACCGCGGTTTGTTCGACTGCCACTACTTCTTTTACTTCTTCGTTCATTTCCGCTCCTCCTTAAAATTTCAGACCGGCTTCTCTTGCGCCGTCCGCCAACGCTTGTACGCGTCCTGTGTAAATATAACCGCTGCGGTCAAAAACAACTTCTTTAATGCCGAGTTCGATAGCTTTTTTAGCAATCATTTGTCCGACAAGTTTTGCCGATTCGGTTTTGCTTTTTTCGCCCATTTCGCTTTTGAGAGCGAAACTGCTTGCCGAAGCGAGAGTTTTACCGTTTATATCGTCTATTATTTGAGCATAGATATATCTCGTGCTGCGGTATACATTCAAGCGGGGGCGAATTGTTGTGCCAAATATGCTTTTACGAACACGCGCGTGTCGTATTTTTCTATCGGCGTTTTTATCTAATTTAGTAATCATCTAATTATTTCCCCCTTACTTGCCCGCTTTCTTGCCTTCTTTTAGGATTACGGGTTCTTCTTTATATCTTACACCGTATCCGTGATAAGGCTCGATAACGCGCTTAGCTTTGATATTTGCAGCCACTTGTCCGACAAGTTCTTTATCGATGCCGCTAACGGAGATTTCCGTCAAAGTGGGGCAAGCGAAAGTGATGCCTTGCGGTGCTTCCATTTCTATGGGGTGGCTGTAACCTATATTCAAAACAAGTTTGTTTCCGTTTACTTGCGCTTTGTAACCGATACCGAAAATAATAAGGCTTCTTGTGTAACCTTTTGTTACTCCCGTTACCATATTGTTTACCAAAGCTCTGTAAAGTCCGTGTTTGCTGCGGATTTCTTTATCATCGTTATCGCGGGTAAACAAAATTTGATTGTTTTCGATTTTGCAGTTGATATCGGTTCCGATATCTCTTGTCAAAACGCCTTTCGGTCCTTTAACCGTGATAACGCTTCCGTCTAATTTTACTTCTACACCTGTTGGGATAGCAATAGGCGCTCTACCGATTCTTGACATATTACCTCCTACCAGATGTAAGCTAGCACTTCGCCGCCAAGGTTGGCTTCGCGAGCGCGCTTATCTGTCATGATACCCTTTGAAGTCGATACGATAGCAATGCCGAGTCCGTTAAGAACTTTTGGCATTTGTCCCGCTTTCGCGTAAACGCGCAATCCGGGCTTGCTGATACGTTTAAGACCTGTAACGACTTTTTGTCCTCTTGCGTACTTCAAAGTAATTTTTAATGTGCCTTGCAATATGTCTTTCTTTTCTTCTACCGCCGAAATATAACCTTCTTCAAGCAAAATCTGAGCGATTGCTCTTTTTGATTTGCTGGCAGGAATTTCAACGTCGGTATGTTTTGAAATCATAGCGTTTCTGATACGCGTCAGCATATCGGCGATTGGATCTGTAACTACCATTATTTTTCCTCCTTACCAGCTTGCTTTCTTGACGCCGGGAATTTCTCCCTTGTACGCCTTTTCTCTAAAACAGATTCTGCAAATTCCGTATTTGCGTAAAACAGAGTGCGGTCTTCCGCATATACTGCAACGCGTGTAAGCTCTGGTCGAAAACTTCGCAGGTTTTTGTTGTTTGTTTATCAAAGATTTTTTTGCCATAATTTTACCTCACCTTACGCCCTAAACGGCATTCCCATTAGTTGGAGCAGTTGTTTCGCTTCTTCGTCTGTTTTCGCGGTTGTTACGAACGTAATGTCGTAGCCGCGTGTTTTTTCGACTTGGTCGTAAACGATTTCGGGGAATATCAACTGTTCTCTTACACCCATGGTGTAATTGCCTCTTCCGTCAAAAGAATTCTGATTTACTCCGCGGAAGTCTCTTACTCTGGGCAGAGCGATAGAAATAAGTTTATCCATAAATTCGTACATTCTATTGTCGCGCAACGTAACTTTCGCGCCTATGGACATACCTTCTCTAAGTTTGAAGTTAGCAACGGATTTTTTCGCCTTTGTGATGATGGGGCTTTGTCCGCTGATTTGTTTCAATTCTTCTACCGCGATTTGGAAACTTTTGGCATTATCTTTCGCGTCGCCGATACCAGCATTGATGATTATCTTAACGAGTTTCGGCACTTGATTGATGTTGTTGTAATTGAAATGTTTTTCCATTTGAGGAATAACATTGTCTTTATAGTATTTTTTCAGTCTGCTAACTTCGGTCTTTTTACTAACTTCTGTTTTTTTGACTTCGGTTTTTTTAGCGGTTTCCGTTTTCTTTTCCGCTGTTTTCTTTTCCGCCAATGTCCTATTCCTCCTTTGTTATTTCTTGTTTTGTTTCAGCTTTTTTCTTTGTAGCTGTAGTTGTTTTTGTTTTTGCCGTTGATGTTTTTGCAGCTGATTTCTTAGCCGTTGATTTATCTTCTTTCACATCTAACACAGCTCCGCATTTTTTGCACGCTCTAACGAACTTTTTGCCGTCAGCGGTCAAGGTGTGTCCTACTCTGGTTGTTTTTCCGCATTTCGGGCAGACAACCATAACGTTACTAGCGTCGATAGGTCTGGGTTGGTCTACAATACCGCCTTTTTCTTGAGCGTTGCGGGGTTTGATGTGTTTTTTAACAAGATTTAATCCTTCTATGATAACCTTATTGTCAGTCGGATGCGCCGCAATAACCTTGCCGCGTTTGCCTTTCTCTTTTTCGTCGCCGACGATAATTTCAACTACGTCGCCGCGTTTTACATTCATACTTGACATTTTATCCTCCTTACAATACTTCCGGAGCGAGTGAAACGATACGCAAGTAATCTTTTTCTCTCAGTTCTCTCGCAACGGGCCCAAAAATACGGGTACCCTTGGGTTGTTTTTGATTGTCGATAATTACAGCAGCGTTATCGTCAAAACGTATATGCGTGCCGTCTTTTCTTCCGATACCGGACGATGTGCGCACGATAACAGCCTTGACCACTTCGCCCTTCTTTACGACGCCGCCGGGGTTCGCGCTTTTAACGCTTGCCACGATGATATCGCCGATATTGCCGGTTTTTCTTTTCGAGCCGCCCAATACCTTTATGCACATAATTTCTTTTGCGCCCGAGTTGTCGGCAGCTTTTAATCTGCTAAATGGTTGAATCATTCGTTTACTGCCTCCTTACTTAGCTTTTTCTATTATTGAAACCAGACGCCAGTTTTTATCTTTTGAAATTTTTCTTGTTTCCGCGATAAGGACTTTGTCGCCGATACCGCATTCGTTCATTTCGTCGTGCGCCTTAAATTTCTTAGTTTTGGAAATTGTTTTCTTATACAAAGGATGTTTGAACCTGTTTACAACTTCCACGACTATCGTTTTGTCCATCTTGTCGGAAACAACCATTCCGACGAGTTCTTTTCTTATATTTCTTTGAACTGTTGCAGCCATGTTCATCCTCCTTACTTAGCCGGCGCTTCGTTTTTTCTTTCGCGAAGTACCGTTTTGACTCTGGCGATGTCTTTTTTGCAAATTGCCAAAGCCGTGTTATTCGTCAGCTGACCCGTAGCGTGAGAAAGACGCAAATTGAAAAGCTCTTTTTTCAGGTCGAGCAATTTTGCCGCCAGTTCTTCGTTATTCAATTCTCTAACTTTATTAGCCTTCATTCGTCTCTACCTCATCTTCTTTCTTGACAAACTTGCATTTGACGGGAAGTTTATGACTAGCCAATCTCAATGCTTCTCTTGCCTGGTCTTCTGTAATACCGCCCATTTCGAACATAATGCGTCCCGGTTTTACAACCGCTACCCAATATTCGGGGCTGCCTTTACCTGAACCCATGCGGGTTTCAGCGGGTTTTTTTGTAACGGGTTTGTGAGGGAATATATTTACCCAAACTTTACCGCCACGTTTTATAAATCTCGTCATCGCGACACGGGCCGCTTCTATCTGGTTGCTTGTAATCCAACCGCATTCAAGAGCTTCCAAACCGAATTCGCCGTAAGCGACTTTGTTACCCTTGTGCGCTTCGCCTTTCATTCTGCCACGGAATTGACGACGTCTTTTTACTCTTTTGGGCATTAACATTACAAGTTACCTCCTTGCTTTTTTTTGCCGAGGATTTCTCCCTTATAAACCCATACTTTTACGCCGATAACGCCGAAAGTCGTGTGAGCGATAGCAAAACCGTAATCGATGTCCGCTCTTAGGGTATGAAGAGGAATACTGCCCTCGTGATATTGTTCCGTTCTCGCGATTTCCGCTCCGTCCAGACGTCCGGAAACCATTGTTTTGATTCCCTTAGCGCCGGCGCGCATTGCTCTGCCGATACATTGACGCATAGCTCTGCGGAAAGCGATTCTTTTTTCCAGTTGACCCGCAATATTTTCAGCTATTAGTTGAGCTTCCATATCGGGGCGTTTAACTTCCATAATATTTACCGTCAGTTCTTTGCCGCGAGCGATCTTCGCCACGTCGGCTTTGATACCGTCGATACCTGCGCCGCCTTTGCCAATCAATACGCCTGCTCTGCCCGTATAGATGTCAACGGTGACTTTGCCTTCGCTTCTTTCGATTTTGATTTCGCTTATCGCTGCCTGAGCGTATTTCTTTTCGATAAACTTACGAATATCGCTGTCTTCTTTTATATATTTTGCGAAATCTTTTTTATCTGCGAACCATTTTGAATTCCAGTCTTTATTTATACCGACTCTCATTCCATGCGGATTAACTTTTTGTCCCATAATTTCCTCCTAATTAACCTTTTGATCGAGCACTACCGTGATATGACAGGTACGCTTCAAAATGCTGTGCGCTCTACCCTTGGAAACGGGTTGAAATCTCTTTAAGGTAGGACCTTGATCCGCAAAACACTCAGCCACATACAAAGTATCTTTGCTCATTGCTTTGTTGACTTCCGCGTTAGCGGCAGCGGAGTTAAGTGTTTTTAATATCGGTTCGCTAGCGAGTTTGGGCGAACCCTTCAAAATCGCGACTGCTTCAAAATATCCTTTACCGCGAATTAAATCCAAAACGACGTGCACCTTTGAAGGAGACATGCGAATGTATTTCGCTACGGCGTAAGGTCTATGTTCGCGATTTTGTTCATATTTTTGAGCCTTTTCCCTAGTGTTTGTTGCCATTATTTTTTATCCTCCTTCTTATTATTTTGCAGACGACGTCTTGCCGCCCGAGTGTCCTCTAAATGTTCTGGTAGGAGCGAATTCGCCGAGTTTAAGTCCGACCATGTCTTCGGTGATATATACGGCAACGTGTTTCTTGCCGTCGTGAACGCCGATAGTGTGTCCAACGAAATCGGGGAAAATTGTCGATGCTCTCGACCAGGTTTTGAGTAATTTCTTTTCGCCCTTCGCGTTAAGCTCTTGAACTCTTTTCAAAAGTCTTTCTTCTACATAAGGGCCTTTTTTTGTTGATCTGCTCATAACAATCCTCCGTTAGTTGATTCTCTTGACAATAAATTTGTCAGAAGCGTTCTTTTTCTTTCTGGTCTTATATCCCAATGCGG
>JAQUSX010000155.1 GCA_028710055.1 Clostridia bacterium
CCGAAACAATGAGTTCGTCGCCTTCCGATATTAGCTCGTATTTTTTTCGAGCGTCATTGCCCGCAAAAAAGACTATCGGGAATTTTCCAGTTTTGTCGGTCAAATCTATTTTGCACACCGCTAGGTCGGGATTTTTGGTCGGGTAACATTTTTTATTGCAGACCGCTCCGCAAATTACGCAGTTTTTGACTGGGGCGGTAACGTCGGATATGTAACGGGCTGTCGAATCAATGCTTTTGCCGATTAGCTGAATCGTGTCTGTGACGGTGAAAAACCGTTTTGGCTTTGATAACTGAATTTCTATTTCGCGGGATTGATACGCTTCGACTTTTTGCAGCAAAGTTTCGGTGTCGATTTCTTTTGTCACGGTCGTTATGTCAAAAAAAACTTTTGTCGTGGTTACCGACTCAAAATATTTTTGCAAAAGGACAACAAGTTCGTTTTGTTCTATTACCTTGCAAGTAAGCTCGTCAGCGCAAAAATTAGCTTTTACCGTTCTTTCTCCGTCGTCTATGCAATTAACTACAAATTCGCTGCGGTAAGACAATGAAGGAAAAGTTTTTGAAACGTAACTCAAAATCTCGTCTTTTATTGAGTTTGCGTCAAAATTATCAACTTCAAAACTCGTTTCCACGTTAAGTCCGTGCGGAGATAACGCGCGGGCGGTTTTTATGACGTCCTCTTTTTCGACAGCCGACATTGGCGCGGGAAAAGAAAAAACGTACTCAACGGTACGTTTGCGCTGGTTAAATACCGTTTTTCGCAACCGCAAATCCTTGTATTTTGTATCAAGTTTTATAAGCGTTTCTAAAATCATTTCGTAATACCGTCTATTTCTTTCAAAAATTCTTCCACGGCGTTTTCCTGTTCCACCGTTTTATAAATTTTGCCGTGTTTGAAAAAAGCGATTTTCTTTCCGCCCGCAAGACCGATGTCCGCGTCGGCGCATTCGCCGGGACCGTTGACTTCGCAGCCCATAACGGCGACCTTTATATTTTTATTGATATTTTTAACGTGATCGTAAACGACCGACGCTATTTCTTCCAAGTTAATTACGCATCTTCCGCATTTCGGACAGGACACAAACTCCACGCCGTTAACTTTTTGCCCTAAACTGCGTAAAATTTCTTTAGCTACAAAAACTTCTTGCACAGGGTCAGCGGTTAACGAAACCCTTATCGTATCGCCTATGCCTTGCGACAGTAGTTCCGCAATCGCCACGCTGTTTTTTACGATACCAACTTCGGGTACGCCCGCTTCGGTTAGCCCTATATGCAGCGGATAATTACGCTTTGACGAAATAAGCTTGTTAAGCTCTACCGTTTCACGCACGTTGGAAGATTTTATCGAAAGCACTATGTCGTAAAAACCTTTTTTCTCAAAATAATCGACGTACGAAAGCAAACTTTCAACTAAGGCAAGATTTTTGTCCTTGTGTTTTTCCAGTAAATTTTTGTCGGCGGAACCGCTGTTTACGCCCAGCCTAATCGCGATTTTATGGCATTTTGCGCAGTCAATAATCTCGTCCAGTCCTTTAATAGGCACATTGCCGGGGTTAATTCGTATTTTATCCGCGCCGCTTTCTATAGCTGTAACCGCGAGTTTATAATCGAAATGAATATCCGCGACAAGCGGTATAGTGCAAAAATCCTTTATTTGTTTAATAGCGCGAGCGGCCTCTGCGTTCGGCGCGGCGACTCTTGCTATATCGCAGCCCGCGGTAATTAGCCGCGAAATCTGCTCGCATGTCATGTCAACGTCGGTCGTCGGCGTATTCGTCATAGACTGTATGGCTATTTTGTTGCCGCCGCCAATACTAATATTTCCTATTTTTATTTCTTTCGTTTTCATTTCTTTTGACCTATATTTGTCATAACTTTTATGCGAACCAATGCAAAATATCTATCAATATGACGAAAACGAGCAATAACGCCAGTCCAATAAAGTGGATTACCGCTTCTATTTTGCGGTTTATGGGTTTGCCCCTTATCCATTCCACGATAACGAAAACCATTCGCGCGCCGTCCAAAGCGGGCAGCGGCAGTAAATTGAATACCGCAAGGTTGACGGAAATCATCATAATGAGATAGAAAATATTTGCAAAATCGTTTGCGGCGACTTGGCTCATAACGTCTATCGTGGTTATCGGTCCGCCGACGGAATCTAACCCGATACCGCCTGTAAGCAGTTTGCCAAGCGTTTTTAAAATAACCGTTCCGACTCTTAGACAGTACGGCAAAGCTCTGCCTAACGACTGTCCGAAAGTATACTTGACTTTATAAATTTGGGCGTATACGTCGGGATTTGCGGGGTCTATATAGCCGTAATAAGCTGTCTGGATACCAATACCGTGAAAAACGTAGTCTTCGTACGTTTGGGTATCTTCGTTAAATATTTGCGCGGTAATATCGCCTTTTTGCACCGTAAAGGTCAAAAATTCGCCGTAATCGTCGTTAAAATACTTTACTATTACGCCTTCGTCGGGTCTAAAAACGGTAATTTCCAAAGTTTCGCCCGAGTTGGCTATCATATCGGCGTATTCGTTCGTTAGGTAAACTTTTGTACCGTCCACAGCATACAAAATATCGCCTTCTTCTATCGTTCCGTTTTGGTAATTGGGTGAAGATTGATAAATATTGTTTATTGTCAGTACTGGCTCGCCGATAGCTGAAAAAGCGATAACGGCGATAAGCACCGCTGACAAAAAGTTGAAGAACGCGCCCGCAAAAAGAACGATGAGCCTTTTCCAAGGTTTTTGATTGTTAAACGCCGCGGAAGAAGGATCTTCCTCGTCTTCACCTTCAAAAGAGCAAGCTCCGCCCAAAGGCAACGCTCGGATGGAGAATATTTGTCCGTTTTTCTTATTTACGCGTGAAAATATTTTCGGACCGAAACCTATAGCGAATTCATTTATTTTAAATCCTAACAAAGTTCCCGCCGTATAATGACCGAGTTCATGAATGGTGATCATAAACATCAAAATCACCAACGCAACAAGAATATAAA
>JAQUSX010000156.1 GCA_028710055.1 Clostridia bacterium
TGTCGCTAGCTTCGGCATCGTAATAGGTGTGTATAATGTAATTACTGCCTCTTAGCTCGGTGATAGAAATGCCGAGTATTTTTGCCGCTTCGGCGTACACTGAATTTAAGTAAAAGTCCGCGTCGCTAGGTCTTTTTATTTTTACGATTGTTTCTGATTTTGCGGCGGTTAAAGCCGTTTGGTCAATATATCCGCGTTCCGCCATTTTATCCAAAACTAAGTTACGTCTTTTTATAGAATTTTCGGGGTTTTTGTCTGGCGAATAGTAGTTGGGGGATTTCAGCATACCTGCAAGCAAAGCCGCCTCGGACAGCGTCAAGTCTTTCGGATTTTTGCCGAAATAACTGCTTGCGGCGCGGTTTAACCCAACGCAATCTCCGCCGAAATAAGCGGTATTTAAGTATGATTCGAGTATTTGATTTTTGCTCAATTTTTCTTCCAGTTGGTATGCCAATAATATTTCATTTATTTTGCGTTTTACGGTTTTGTCGTTTGTTAAATGCGTGTTTTTTACTAACTGCTGAGTAATAGTGGAGCCGCCTTCCACCAACTTGCCCGAAGAAAGATTTTTTACTACAGCCCTAGCCACGCCAACGTAATCCACGCCGTTGTGGCTGTAAAACCTATTGTCCTCGATAGCTAAAAACGCGCTTTTTGTTTCGGGTGAAAGCTCGTCCAAGTTTACGTAACTATTAGCGCGCATCAAGTTACCGTTCTTATCAAGAACGGTAATAAGGGTTTTTGAAAATGCGATTTTATTCAAATCAAGATCGATGTAGTCGGACGAACGTGTAAAAGCGAAAAGTCCGAAAGCTGCCGTAAGTGAAATTACGCCTATCACCGCCGCAAATACGATGATGAAAACAGCGTTTTTTTTGCCGCTCTTTCTCATATTTTTATTATTTGTAAAATGATTTTTATTTATAGCAAGTTTAGCGCCATAGCGTATTGCTAAATACTGTTAGTTTTAAAAACTAAATAAATTTTCAAATAGCATAATTGAAAAAGTTAATCTTAATTCTAACGCTCTATTTTTTATAAAATATTTCAATGAAAATATATGTATGGACGAAAGCAACTATGAAGAGAACAATATATTGCCAAAAGTAAACGCTGACAAGCCATTACCAGATTTCAAAAAAGTCGTTTATTTTTATGACAAAGATTAAATTTGATTTTTTTAATCGAAGCAATATTTATTATTTATTCCCTTGTCTATTCAGCTAAAAAAAGTTATAATAAAATATCGGAGGCTTTTAATGAAATCATATTTTATAAAAACTTACGGCTGCCAGATGAATATACACGAATCTGAAAAAATCGCGGGAATTTTGCGCGATTTAGGTTATAAAGAAGCCGATTCCGATCAAAACGCGGACTTAATTGTTTTTAACACTTGTTGTATTAGAGAGACCGCCGAAGCAAAAATCAGCGGTCATATCGGCGAAGTCTCAAGACTAAAACAAAAAAACCCGAACCTTATTGTAGCGGTTTGCGGCTGTATGTCGCAACAAAAAGGCGTAGCCGAACAACTGAAAAAACGTTTTCCTTTTATCAATATTATTCTCGGAACGTCAAATCTGCAATTACTCGCCGAAGAATTAGCCCGTCAAACGCAAAAACACAGCCTTATTGACACCGCTGAATATAATACCGTGACGGAAATGAATTCGTACCGCACAAGCGGAGCAAATGCGTGGGTTAATATTATTTACGGCTGCAATAATTTTTGCACATATTGCATCGTGCCGTATGTAAGGGGCAGAGAACGCAGCAGAAAAGAAAAAGATATCGTTGCCGAAGTCAGTTATCTACTCGAAAATGGTTATAAAGAGATAACCTTATTAGGTCAAAACGTAAATTCTTACGGCAAAGATTTAGATGACGGAAGCTCTTTTTCAAAATTGCTAGAAAAACTGGCGACGCTGCCTTATAAATACAGACTCAGATTTTTGACTTCGCACCCAAAGGATTTTACGGAAGATATTATCGACGTAGTGGCAAAATATGATAATATTTGCAAATCCATACATTTACCCGTGCAGAGCGGCAGCACCGCCGTTTTGCGCAATATGAACCGCCGTTACACTCGCGAATATTATCTCGATTTAGTAAACAAAATCCGCGCGAAAATCCCCGACGCGGGGCTTTCGTCAGATATTATGGTAGGTTTTCCGGGCGAAACGGATGAGAATTTTGCCGATACGCTCGACCTGGTCAAGCAGGTAAGATATTCGTCTTGTTTTTGCTTTATCTATTCAAGGCGGAAAGGCACTCCCGGCTATGCAATGGAAAATCAAATACCAAAAACCGTAAAGACCGAAAGAATAAAGCAGCTTATCGCCGCTCAAAACGTAATAACGCGTGAAATAAGCAAACAGTTTGAAGGCAAAACGGTGGAAATACTTGTTGACGGCCTAAACGACAAATATAGTGACGTTTATTGCGGACGTACCGATTGCGGGAAACTTGTCAATTTTAAATGCGACAAAGATTGCACGGGCGAATTTGTGAATGTAAAAATAAACCGCTCGCAATCCGCGACTTTATTCGGCGAGATAGTAAAAAAGTAGGCAAATTTGACTTTTGTGAAAGATATTTTAAACAGATGACAAATTAAGTTTGAATAAAATAAGTATCGTTCAAGCATAATTGTTTAGTTAAGATTTTGGAAGTTGAAATAAGGAATTTTAAAAAATTGGTTTGACTGTGAAAACGGCTTTTGAAATTTACACGACTATGGCTGTCAAAGCAGCAAAAAATATCTCAAAAAAGCCTTATGACTGCCTATGAATGCCGTAGTATTCAAAAATAAACTTTATGTTTGACTTAGTTTAAAAAGAAAAAACACACAACTTTAGACATATAAAAGTCATTTCATAAAAGTATTGGTGACATCGTGTTATATAATTTCAAGCGGCTAACAAAAACAATATTTAATTTTAAATAACAAAAAAGCTTAAATCACTTGCTTTAAA
>JAQUSX010000157.1 GCA_028710055.1 Clostridia bacterium
TGCCAAAATAATTTTCGCCGCCGATTTCGCCGAGTTTTTTTGAATTTTCATCGGCTAGACAAACAAGCGCGCCGCACGTTTTTTCCGACAAAACCGCGTTGATATATCTAAGACCGCCCGCGCGTAAAATTTTTAACGAGCCAATGGCTATATTGAAAATAATAACGGCATTGTTTCCTACTTCAGTAACGGTCTCATTGAAATCGTCGTCGGAAAAATCCATTTTGCAGCAAAGCAAATATTCATTGCCCACAAAAGCGGCGGAAGCGTCTTCATTGTCGTCTGCCCACAGTCCGTCGAGTGAGGAAAATATTTTTTTCGCAGTCAATCCGTCAAAAGAATAAAGACCGTCCTTGCTCAAAAAATAAACGGTGTCGCCGCATACTGCTACCGTTTCGGGGTAAATGTTGCCAGTAGCGTAAACTTCGTTGACGTAAAACTCCGTCTGGTCGGCGTACGCAGTTACTCTCGTAATGCCGTATCTGCGGAACACGTAAACATAATCCAAAAAACTTATTACTTTGAGTAGCTTTCCTTTATTGTCCGCAAACTCTATATAACCAGCTTGGTCAAGCGAAATATTCCAGTTCGTCGGGTCAAGGTCGTCGGAAAACCAAAGCAAGTTGTCCTCGCCTATAGCGAAAAGTCTTTCATAATGCGTGCACATAGAGCGGATTTTCGGCGCGGTCGCTACCTGATAAGGCGTATTCACTCCGTCGTAAACCGTAAGACTATCTGACGGGGACGAAAACATAATTACGTCGCTGTCGTTGAGTTTATAGTTTACGGCGACGGGGATTTCTGAAAAAATCAGCGTGCCTACCGCAGTCGGCGCAGACGGTGAAGTCAAACTGACTTCATAAAGACGGTAATCGGAACAAAACAGTATTATTCTGTCGTCGCATATATTAGCCGCGTAATCCGTTCGTTTAAAATACCACGCGCGCAAAATATCGTTAGCGCACTCGACTGAGTACGTCATACTCACGCCGTCGGTAACGTACGGTATATCGAAAGATTTTACGCCCTCTATTTGCTTAAGAGCGTAGCTTTCGCCGGAGCAGTTATACGCCAGCTTACATACGCTTAGATTAAGCGATTTGTCGTCGATATTCGAAACAATGCCCTTAGCGAACGTTACGGCGGCTTTGTGCCGATAAGCGGTCTTGCCCGCAAGTCTTTTTGTGTAAAACATAGTTCTAACTCCATTGACGGATTTTTACCGACATCTCGCTTTTTTTAGAGAGCGCGCCCAGTAAATTATCCTTATACCGCTTATCCCAAACCTGCGCTTCTTCATATTCGCCTGATAACAAACAATATTCGGCGCATACGCCGTAAGAGAGTATTCGTTCGCTAAGCTGAGTACTGCCGATTTCTATTTCGTCCAAAAATTTTTTTTTGTCGGGACGGTAGCTGTATTCGACTTCTACTTCTCCTGTTACACCAAAATCCACCCCGTCTGGTCTATAAATATATTTAACGTTTCCGTTACTTCGGGCGCTTATTATTTGGAGCGGCGATTTACTGAACTGCGAATACGGGGCAATTTGACTGACAGAAAGCGTTTCTTTTGCCGTAAGCGGCAAATACTCTTCCGCAAGTTCGCACAAAACCAGATTTGAGCATTCGACAAGTGAAATCAAAATTTTGTTATCTGTTAGCATCGCTGCCAGTTCGTCGTCCATAACGTCTTTGGTAAAAGCGTTTTCATCGATTTTGCCGCCAAGCATTACGTTAGCCAAACGCGTTATATCGCGAATTTTCATATCTTTCTACCTCCGTTATTTTCGTTATCTTGTTCTTTATCGAATCCGCATTTGTTTTTTTGGTTTTTTCGTTGTGCGCGTCTATTTGTTTAGCGAGTTTGTCGATATTTTCGGCTTTTGTAATCTGCGCGTATTCAACCGCTCTCGCGTCAAGAGTTTGATACGGCACGACAAAAGCGAATTCAGTCCGTCCGTATTGCTGCCTATGAACCTCGTATCTGCCTTTGACTTTGTTGTAAAAAACACGATAACGGTCGTCGATTTCAGCTAGTCTTGCGGCAATATCGTATAAATCATTTTTTATAGGAATAAGATAACTTTTCATAAAATTTTTTTCCTTCAAAGGAAAAACCGACAAGTTTTCGCCCGTCGGTTTTTCGCTTTTAACGGTTAGTTTTAGGCTTCGGTAATTCCCGTAAGCTTTGCCTGTGCGTTGGGCTTATTGCAAATTAGGTCGGCGTATTTTACCAAAGTAGCGGAGTAAGACGGTTTGCCAGCAATTTGTTTTAACACTTGTCCGTGTTCGCCTTCCAGCCATCTCCAATCGCAAAGTTGATGCAAATTAAAGTCTTTTGCCGAAAGAATATACATTGTGTTAGCAGGGCAGAATCTGTCCGCCACAAGCGGTATTCCATTATAAGAAAGCGCTTTGAAACCGCCGTCGAGATTGGTAAACTCGATATTGCTGGATTTACTTCTCATATACGCCTGATATGCTCTGCGTACGCCGTAACTGCATACGATGTAATCCGCGGTCGAGCCGCTGAATGATTCCAGTTCGTCAATTACCGTTTGTATTTCCGTTTCGGTAATATTCGTCACCGTGTCGGTATACGGTTTCAACCACGGATTGTCCGCTTTTGTAAGACCATACAACGACGTAATATCGCTGTCAAAAATCGCTTCAAGTCCAGTAAGTTCGTTATTGTAACTGCCTTGGAGAGTGATTTCATCATCTGCGGCTATTTCGCCTACGACTATAGCCGTTCCGCTTATCGTTATTGTGCTGGTTGCTCGGTCAATTGCCGTAATACGTCTACCAGTGTAACCTGTCACAGCTGCGCCGCTATGTAAAAAATCTACGACCATTCCTTCCATAAGATATTGAACGCTGTCCACTACAACTTCGTTGCCGTCTATCGACGCTACCGCAGTTAAAACACCGCTGCCGCTGCCAAAAAGCGTTCTGCCGAAATTAAATTTTGACG
>JAQUSX010000158.1 GCA_028710055.1 Clostridia bacterium
CAGCGGGGAATTGACTAGCGGTAACGCCTGCGCCTTCTTCAATAGCAAGTGTCGTTACGGTCGTTCCGTCAGCTACGAATGTTACATTGAATGTAGTAACGTTAGACGTATAAACAGCATTTACTGTTGCGTCAGCTGTAGCAGAAGCTATGCTAGTAGGATTCCAAACGCCGGTGTAACCTTCTTTAGCGGGTACAGCGGGGAAAGTTACTGCTGCGCCTTCATTGACTGTGAGTGTTTCTACTACAACGCCGTCAGCCATAAACGTAATTGTGTACGTTTTCTGAGTGCATGCTTGTAACAGACCAGCAGTCATAACCATTGCAAGAACGAGCAATAAAACTAACCAGGTTTGTTTTTTCATTATTTTTTCTCCTTTAAAAGATTTTCTTTTTTTTATAGCAAGACCCCTTAAATAAAGGTCGAACTACCCGTAATAAATTATAAATAGAGACAAAAAGCATTTTCTTTCGCCTTTTAGGAAAGAAAAACTTTTACGTGGTAAAAAGCATTGTACCAAAATCGGAATTATTTTACAAGGATTTAAAACAAAGTTTTTTTAAAAAAGTTAGATGTTATGCGGTATGTAGCCGTTTTTACCCTTGTAAAGAATATTTTTTACCGAACATAGTCTAACATATAATATTCCGTTTGTAAAGACCTTTTTCACAAAATTTTCACAATTTTTTCACAAAAACGAAATTTTTCTTATTGCCGCTCTCAAAAAGCAAAAAACGGCGGGATGCGCCGTTTTTTCTTTTGTATCGTTAAAATTTATTGGTTTTATGCAGCGGGAACGTAGCCTTTTGTAACGACTTTGTCTTCGTGAGCGTGTTCGTCTATGTCTACCGCAAGGATAGAAAATCCGCGCAGATCCGTCACGCTGTTAATAAAGAATACGTAGTTATCTTCGCCGTTACCGCAAATATCGATAGTTGTCCAGTTTGAAATAGTTTTTGTGCTTGTAACGGTTATGACCGCTTGTGAGCCGTCGTAATAAGCCATTTTTGTGACGGTAACGGCAGTGTCATCAGTATCGGGCACGGTATATATGATATAACCGTCTTTTATCGCCACAAACGTGACCGATGAAGATTCGATTTTGATAGTTTCGGGACTTGTTTTTGCGATAGGATCGTAAAGTTTGATGTCCGTAGCTTTTATCATAACAAATTTGTCATTCCAGCCCATTATTGTGTAGCTTGAATATGAAGACGGATTGAGATTTGAAAGTTTTTGCGTGTCGCCGTTAACCGTAACTTTGTAAAAACCAAAATCTATTAACGCGGAAGCCGAGTAATATAAAGTTTGGTCTTGAACATTCATAAGCGCAAAAGTCGTATCGGTGACAGGTTGTCCGTCTACTGTCGGATTTTCCATTACTACCTTTACTTCTCCGCCGAAAGTATAAGAACAAATATCGGTATCGTTAATAAAGAAAGCTATACCTTCTCCATACATAACCGAGCTTACATTTTCTTTTACTAATTGCGGCGTTACGTTTTCTTTTGTTAAATCTAATAAATAAAGATTGGCGTTTTGAACAAAGCAAGCGTAAGGAACGCCGTTTATTTCAGCAAACGCAACCGTATAATCGGATTCGTCAAAAATATAGTGATGCATTGTGTCGGTGCCGTCGAGATTACAGCTTTTTATCGCCAGTCTTGTGTATTGAGCCGCGCCTTCGCGGTCAATGGTTGTGTCAGGCGTCGTGTAATATAATCTGTCTCCAAATATATGGATACCGTTAAGAAATTTTTGTGTAACGTTTTCCGAATATATAATTTTTGGAACAACAATTTCCGCATTCGCTTCGACAACGTCTTCGGGATTTGCGGAAATCATAGCTTGATTCATATTGAATAACGAAATTCTTACGACCGCGCCGATTTCGACTTTTCCGTAAGTGTTTTCAACGCCGTTGGAAGACGGGCATCCGTTAACGTAATATAAATAATCGCCCTTAATGACGGCTAGTCCGCCGTTGCTGTAAACTTGTCCGCTGGTGTCGCCTTCAAGCGGAACGGCTGTATAGTCTTCGGTAGCGCAACCGGCGAAAACAAAAATCGCCACAAGTAATAAAACGACTACCAACGCAAATTTTTTTGCCATAAATAAACTCCTTGGATAAACTCTTTTCAGTAAACATTATTATATATTAGTTTGGCTATATTTGCAAGGCTTATTACCCAAAAAAATACGTAGCGCGGTTATTTTGTTTGGTTGTTTAAAAGTTTTTAAGTTGATTAAGTCAACAGCTGTGATAAATAAAAAAATATTACCAAGCAGAAATTATTTTAGAATATGCTAATTTTATAAAGGCGAATAATCATTTGGTATCTTTATACTGCTGGGAACTCAAGTGCTTTTATTTACTCTTGAGACGACGTAATGAAAAATGCTTTTATTAGATAAGCGAACGTAAAAATTCGGCGTTTTCCTCGATAAGTCCAGTCTCGGCGTCCTGCGTTATTATTTGATAGCCGCTGCCCGTTTTTAGATATTTTGATTTTGCGCTGAACATTCCCTGCTTTGCGGGCAAAGCGTAGCAAATATATTTTGGCATACCCTCCAGTAGCACAAGTCCCAAAACAAAGTATCTGCCGTTTTTGCCGTCTATTTTTGTCCAAACGGAATTTTTTATTTTTTCCGTCAATTCTATATACACGGGAAAACTGTCGAATAGTGTCGCTATTTCTTTTTTTACTGCCGAGTAAAATCCGCTCTTGCCCGCGTTTTCCGTAAAAACGTCCGCGTATTCTTTTACGGCTTTATTGGGAGACGATTTTTTTAAAATTTCTTTCGCTTTACCCTCCCCGTTCGTTTGCCAGCTAAATACAGTTGCGTCAAAATGTTTTTGCTCGTCTTCACACTTTGAATCAAAAGTTTTTTCGTCGCTGTAATCCGATAGATAATAATTGTCGGAAGAAAGTATAAATTTTTCGTATTCCGTAGATTTTTGGTC
>JAQUSX010000159.1 GCA_028710055.1 Clostridia bacterium
TAGCGCGTATTGCCCGTGCCTGAAAAAACATAAATTACAGCTTTTCTCATTTGTCCTTAATTTAATATACGATAATAAACTAATGTTAAATCAATTTAGAGAAAAAATCAATACGGAAAAATAAAGACTTAGGGTATTACATCGTTTAGTATCGAAACCGAAAACAATTCGCTAAATATTCGACAACAAGGAACACCTATACTATTTTCCGGCGAAATTAAATGCGAAAAGCGAAATTAGCTAGAGCAGCGAAAAAGTTAACACTTATATAATTTTTTGATATGCTTAAAAAACTCTAATAAAATAATGATTTTAAACTTCGTCTTTAGGAGTTTGCTCGTCAAAATCGTTCCCGCCGTTTTTGCTTTTTTCCCGCAACTCGTCAAATTTCTTTTTCAACTGAGGGAACGCTTTTCCCAGTCGGGTATTGCTTAATTTTTTGCGGGCGATTTCGATCTTCTCCGTTATCGTTAAAGCGGCTTTTGAGACAGTTGCGCCGATTTTGTCGGAATTAAAACGCATAGCGTCGGAAATATCTTGCAAAAGCGCAACGTGTTTTCCAATTTTTGTAAGCTGAATGACCGTAACGATAAAATCCGTAATAAAAGCGGCGCCGAAAACGCCCACAAGTATATAGCCGACAAAATCGGGCAGAATATCGACAAGATTTTCTATTTCGGGCACAACCGTATTAAATAATAGCAGTATCGCAACGCCCCACAAAAGCGTAAATCTCAGACAGATATAGCCGCCTATATTAAAAGGTTCTTTGCTGTAATCCCACCATTTTGTTTTAAAAAGTTTTTCCAGTATAAAACCTGTAATAAATTCCAAAAAAGTTGCCATTAACGCGCCGAAGATGAATAACAAATACCATTTATCGCGTATGCCGTTTAACGCGATAAGCGCGGTTACCATTCCAACGCCGTAAATCGGGCAAACGGGACCTGCTAAAAAACCGCGGTTGACAAATTTTTTATTTTTTAACGCTGCAAAGATAACCTCGGCAATCCAGCCAAAAAATGAATATATAAAAAAATATAAAGTTAATTCGTACAGCGATATTCCGTTTATTAAAACTTCTTTCATTTTTCTTCCTTTTTTGCGGCAATCTAAGAGCCGACGTTTGTTAAAAAATCAGGTTTGTCTTAAAAAATATTACCATTCATTGGAAAAATTTTCAATAATCCATGTAAAAAATAATACAAAACTATTTTTTTAGCAACAAAAAAACGTTTATATGTTGCAAAAAACAATAAAATTTAGTATACTTTAAAAAGCTATTTAGGAGGAAATAATATATGTCAAGACCTGACGGAACCTATATTAAGAATATTAACCCATATCAAAAGATTACGCCGCACATAATGCCGCATAGACACGACGCTATGAATTCGACTATCGTTGATTTACGTTGCGAGCCTATGGATAGATTTATTGAGGAAATGCAAAAACGCGGCGAAAAAGTAACGTATATCGATATAATGATGGCAGCTTTTGTAAGATTGTTCGCGAAACGTCCCGCATTAAATCGTTTTGTAATGAACAAAAAAATATATCAGCATAACGATATTACCGTCTCTTTTGTTATCAAGAAAAAAATGGTGGACAACAGCGAAGACACGACTGTAAAACTTCATTTTACCGGAGAAGAAGATATCTTTACTGTACGCGACAAAATTCAGCAAATTGTCGATGAAAACAGGGGCGATATATATAACAGCGTTGATAAGACCGCAAAAGTAATAACATCGGCGCCGCATTGGCTCATCTCTGCGATAATGGGTATGCTTACTTGGCTGGACAAGCGTAATATTTTGCCTAAAGGAATAGTGGAAGTCAGTCCTTTCCATAACAGCTTTTTTATTACCTTTATGAAATCGATAAAAGGCGACGCTTTGCTTCACCATTGTTACGATTTTGGCACTACTGGTATTTTCTTCGCTATGGGCAAAGAAAAACTAACGCCCGTAGTGGAACAAGGCGAAGTTCGCGTGGGCAAGGTTATGCAGCTTGGCGTCGTTATGGACGAACGTTTTTGCGACGGGCTTTATTTTGTAAACAGTTTCAGATTATTTAAAATAATACTGCAAAATCCGAGAGTGTTATTGGAAAAATACGAAATAGGCAGCGAAAACCAACCTGAACACGGCGTAAGAAACGAAGAGGAAATAAAAAAATACAAACTTTTGGCAAAAGAACACGAATTGAAAAAAAGACGTATTCGCACAAAGAATAAATAAATTTTAATAAAAATCAAAAAACGCGACGAAAACACGGCGCGTTTTTTATTTTAACTATTGACGGCGTAATGTAAAAGAATGTAAAATTTTTATAAATAAATTTACGGGGGATATATTTTGGCAGAAAGAATTTATATAAGACGCACGAGCGGATTAAAAACCAAAGAAAAAATAGGTTACGCTATGGGCGACGTGGCGAGCCTTATGTTGTTTTCCTTGGTTACGTCTATTTTGCAAAAATATTATACGGACGTATTGGGTATCAGTTTGTGGTCGGTATTGATACTGTTTACCGTAACGCGTATATGGGACGCAGTAAACGATCCTATCTGGGGCAGAATTATAGACAAGCGCAAAGTAGGAGTAAACGGCAGATACCGTCCTTGGATGCTTTGGCTGTCTATACCCTTGGCGATTTCGGCGGTTTTGATGTTCTTGAAAATCCCGGGTTTAAACGCTGAACAATATTTCGTATACGCGTGCTTAACGTATATTTTGTTTGAAATGCTTTATACGGGAGTAAATATTCCTTACGGCAGTTTGGCATCCGTTATTACGACCGATGAAAAAGAACGCAATTCGCTTTCGGTTTTTCGTTCCGTCGGCTCGGTTATTGGGAATATTCCGATAATGCTCTTAATAGTATTTGTAAAAATCGTGCCTGAAAACTCGGGTAAAATAACTTTGGCTGTGGG
>JAQUSX010000160.1 GCA_028710055.1 Clostridia bacterium
ATTTTTTTCGCGAAAGGATCGTGTTTTTCCATATAATTTACAAATGCAGCGAGTTTTGCTATAGGCGTATTTTTTTGTTGAACGCTCGCGTGTCCGCCGTTGCTTTTTGCGGTAAACTTTATATCGGCATAGCCTTTTTCAGCGACGCCTATCATCGCGAACGCGCCTTTAACGCCGCCCATCGGGTTAGTCGTCGCCGCTCCGCCCTCGTCTATTACAAGACCGATTTTGACTTTATTTTGAGTTAAATATTCTACTATTTTCTTTTGGCTTTCGCTGTCCGTTTCTTCATCGCGCCCGCTTGTGATATATACGTCGGTTTTTGGAACGTAGCCGTTTTTTAATAATTCTTCAACCGATTGAAAAATAGCGAACACGCTTCCTTTTGTGTCGAACGTTCCGCGTCCCCAAATAACGCCGTCTTTGATTTCGCCGCCGAAAGGCTCGTGAGTCCATTCGCCTGAAGCCGCAACAACGTCGTGGTGGCTCATAAGAACGACGGCGTCGCCGTTGGTCTCGCCTTTCCACCGATAAATAAGCCCGTTATCTATTATTTTTCTTTCAAGGTTTCTGTGAACGAGGGGAAACAGGGTTTCCAAAAGGGAATGAAATTTTTCAAACTCGGAAAAATCCGTTTGACCGATAGAAGACACAGTCGGGATTTTTATCATTTCAGATAACGTTTTTGCGTAATTTTTGGCTCGGCTAGTATCGGTATTTTCAATCAGTTTTTTGGGAGTTTGTTTGACCGCTAAAGCTCTAATAACGCAAATCGCAAGCAAAAGAACCGCAACAGCCAAAAAGCCAAAAAGTATATATAAAAAAATCATTTTTATTTAACCTCCGTAACCAAAGCTGTAAGCCAGTATCAACAATAGCGACGTAACGACTAATATGATGACTTGGAATAAAGCCGTCCACCTTGCCCATTTTCCGTACGGCACGTTTGTGAGCGAAAGCCCGATAAGCAGCACGGCATTAGTCGGGTAAAACATATTGCTGAATCCGTCGCCGTACAAAAACGCGAGTATCGCTATTTCTCTGCTTAACGCGCCGCCCGTAATATCGACCAAAGGCAATATCAAAGGCATAAGCAAAAACGCTTTTGCAGAACCCGAGCTGATAAAGAAATTCATTATCAAAACAACGCCGTAAATAATAAACAGTATAACGAGCGGATTTCTGCCGCTGGCGAATGAAAACAAGCCGTTAAGAATCGTGTCAAGCACTTTGCCTTCCGACAATATGTAGCCGATACTGCTTGCCATCAAAATCAGCCCTACGGCGGCTATGATACCCAAAGCTCCTTTTCCAAAAGCTTTAAAATATTCTTTGGCTGGCATACCTGCAGCAAAACAAGCGGCGGTACCCGCAGCCAAAAAGTCTAATGCCATAAGCGGCATTAAAATGTCTTGCAAAAACTCGACGAACGCCGACATAATCATAGCTACGACGCCGACGCCGAGTATTGAAACAAACCAGACCAAAGCTTTGTCTTTATTTTCATTCGGGGTAAATTCCATTTCGGACTCTTGCCATTGCTGTTCCATAGCCGAATTGAACAAACGAGACTTTTCAGGATTTTTTTCTATTTTCTTCGCGTAAATAAACAAAAACGCGAAAAGCACGGCGAATATTACCGCAAAAGAAATAAATCTGTAACCGATGCCAGAAAACAGCGACAAGTCCGCCAGACCGAGAGCGGTGCCCGCTGTATATATATTTGCGACGCCCGCCGCAAAACCGCAGCCTGTGGCGAGTAAACTCATACCTAAGCCCACAAAAGCGTCCCAGCCCATAGCGTAAGCGAGCGCAACCATCAAAGGCACGAGCGGTATAATTTCTTCAAATATGCCTAAAAACGAACCGAGTAAAGCGAAAATCAACGATACCGAAAAAAGAAGCAGATATTTTTTAGTCTTAAATTTTGCCGCGACTTTTGTCAGCAGATATACCAGTACGCCGCCTTTGTCCATAGCGGAAAATACGCCGCCCAATATCAGCATAAGAGTGCATAAAATTATTATTTTCAATCCGTCTTTACCGAAAAGCACGAGTATAGGCGACAAAATCCATTTCCAAAAAGGCAGTCCGCCGTCAATGGCGTGGTAGCTTCCCGCCACGATTTCCTGCGCTCCGCTCGTTGTCGTTATGCGGTCAAATTCGCCGCCTGGCAAAATAAAAGTGAGGATATAAGAAACAATCATCAAAGCGAATACGGTAATAAGCGCGCCGACAAAAAACTTTGCGCTAAAATTAACTACGCTCTTGCTTTTTTCGTTTTCCATTTTCTTTTCTCCTTAGAAGTTTGTAATAAGTTTAATAACGATTATCAGCTAAAAATATACCATATTTCAATTTGAAAATCAATACCGACAAAAAACGGATTATGAAAATACCTTATGGTTTCTTACGTCTAACTAAGGGAAATTTAAATTTAAAAAATAGATTTTTTATTTATTTAGTTATGAATGGTTGCCAGCGTCTATTCGCGCATAAGATATTGATTAACCGTGGCAAAAATGATATACTAAGTTTATGAAAGGTTTAATTCATATTTATCACGGATACGGCAAGGGCAAGACCACGGCTACGGTGGGGCTTGCGATACGTTTTATCGGTTACGGTAAAAAAGTCGTATTCACGCAGTTTTTGAAAGGCAGCGACAGCGGCGAAATTAATATACTCAAAAATCTCGGTGTGACAGTTATGCGTAACAGTCGTGATTACGGTTTTTTCCCGTTCGCTTCGGAAGAAGACAAAAAGGCGATGACCGCCGAGAACAACCGTAATTTAAGCGAAAGCATCTCTCTCGCAACAAACGGCAAGTGCGATTTGCTGGTCTTAGACGAGATTTTGGACGCACTTGCGGTCGGCGCGGTGGATAAGGATATGTTTGAAAAATTCGTGGCGA
>JAQUSX010000161.1 GCA_028710055.1 Clostridia bacterium
CGAAATCGGGCGCTGGCTTTAACGCGGACACGAATATCGTAACGCTTATCACAAAAGACGGAGCGAAAGAGCTGCCGCTTATGACTAAAACCTCCGTTGCGGAAAAAATTATTGATAAAATAGTTAGTGAGATAAATAGATAAAAAAAATGGTATTTGAGGTAATCGTTGATATTTCCAATAGCCAAGTTGACAAAGTTTTCGACTACAAGGGCGAAGACTTTTTTCAAATAGGGCAAAGAGTGCTGGTTCCATTCGGGGGACGTCAAATAGAAGGTTATATCGTCGGTTGCAAAGAAACGTCGGATCTGCCCGAAGAAAAACTCAAAAGTATCGTTTCACCGCTGGACAATTACACTGTAATATTGCCCGAAATGCTGCAGATGGCGGTATTTTTGAAAATAAAATACAACCTTAGGCTGGTGGACGTATTACGCCTTTGTCTGCCATCGCAAATGCGCGGGGGAAAGGTAAAGCAAAAATTCGAGAACGCGGCGAAACTCAATCTTGACGATTACTCGTATGAAGATATAATTAGGCAGATTTCGCCGAGAGCGAAAAAACAGTTGGAGCTTGCGGAATTTTTACTGCAAAACTCCGAAACGCCGACAGCGGAACTGAATAAAAAATTCGGAACGGCTGTAAAGCTATTAGCGGACAGAGATTTAATAAAAATACTCAGTAAACAAACCGAAAGAAGACCTTATAAAGAACTTAACGCCCCGAATAATATACATAACCTTACTACCGAACAGCAAAACGCCTTAAACGAAATTCTTACCGATATGACAAAAACTTATTTGCTTTTCGGCGTGACGGGCAGCGGTAAAACAGAAATTTATCTAAACATTATTTCAAAGGTAGTGGCAGAAGGTAAAAAGGCTATAATGCTCGTGCCTGAAATATCGCTTACCCCCAATATGCTAAAGCTTTTCCGTTCCCGTTTCGGCGACAAAGTGGCATTATTACACAGCGGATTGTCGGCTGGGGAGCGTTTTGACGAATGGGAAAGATTGCGTCTTAATAAAGCTAATATTGCTATAGGCGCAAGAAGCGCGATATTTGCCCCCTTAGATAACTTAGGGGTTATAATAATAGACGAGGAGCATGACGGAAGCTACCAGAGCGACAGCAATCCCCGTTACGACACTCTCGAAGTGGCGAAATTTCGAGCAAACTTTAATGGCTGCGGTCTCGTTATGGGCAGCGCGACGCCATCGCTGGTAAGCTTTTATCATGCTCAAAAAGGCGAGTACAAACTTTTGACTTTGCCTAACCGTATCAACAACCGTCCTATGCCAGAAGTGGAAATAGTCGATATGGGTTTGGAAATAAGAGCGGGAAACAAGGGTATGTTTTCATCAAGGCTATTAGAAGAGCTAAACGAAGTGTTGAAAAAAGGCAATCAAGCGATGTTATTTGTCAACCGCAGAGGATTTTCGTCTTTTGTAATGTGTTCCAAATGCGGTTACGTCGCAAAATGCACGGATTGCGACGTTTCTCTGACATATCACAGCGAAGAAAACGAACTAAGGTGTCATTACTGCGGAAAAAGATACCGAATGTTCGACCTATGCCCAAACTGTAAGAGCCAGTATATAAGGCAAGGCAAAATCGGCACTCAGCAAGTAGTGGCGTATTTAAAAAAACTTTTTCCCGACGTCGGCGTTTTGAGAATGGATTACGACACAACTCAAACAAAACAATCGCACGCAAAAATACTTTCGGCTTTTTCTCGGCGTGAAGCGCAAATACTCGTCGGCACTCAAATGATAGCCAAAGGACATGATTTTCCTTTTGTCACGCTAGTGGGTATACTCGACGGCGACCAAAGTTTGTATTATTCCGACTATATGGCTAACGAGCGGACTTTTCAGCTTATTACGCAAGTGGCGGGCAGAAGCGGCAGGGACAAGCAACCCGGCAAGGTTATTTTGCAAACTTACAGCAAAAATCATTATTGCCTGCAACTGGCGGCAAAACAAGATTATCTTAGTTTTTATAAAAAAGAAATAAACTTGCGTGAAACCACAAAATTTCCGCCTTACGCTACGGTTGTAAGGATACTGTACAGCGGATTAAAAGCCGAAGAAGTCGTTGCTAGGCTAAACGACCATTATATAAAACTTACAGAGCTTCAAAACGAATATCCGTCCGATTTTATATATTTGCAACGTATGAGATGCGCGGTAAAGCGTATTGAAAACAAATACCGATACCAGACAATTTTGCGTCTTTCAAACGAAAAACACGATGAGATTATTCAAAAAATCTACAAAATTACTGACGAAAGCGACAAAAACGTGTCGGTTTTCGTTCAAATAAATCCCCAAAATATGAATTAGGAATTTTTACAAAAATGGCAAGAAGAAATTTACTGAAACTTGGAGAACCTCTGCTCAGAAAAAAGAGCAAGCCCGTGACCAACTTTGATGGCAGATTAGGCGAACTGCTTGACGATATGGCGGAAACAATGAAAGCGTACGAAGGTATGGGACTTGCGGCCGTGCAAGTGGGCGTATTAAAACGCGCCTATATAGTTGAAGCGGATAAAAAAATTTACGAGATAATCAATCCCGAAATTATTAAAACCAACGGCGAGCTTATCGACGTCGAGGGCTGTCTTTCGGTAGAAGGTTATCGCGGTATAGTTGCCCGCCCCGAAAAAGTTACGCTTAAATTTTTTGACAGACACGGCGAGCCAATGACGCTGGACGCCGAAGGTTATGCGGCGAGAGCTTTTTTGCATGAATACGATCACCTTGATGGCGTGCTTTTCCTCGACAAAATGATAAGAAAAGCCACCGACGAGGATGTGAAGGAATAGATGAAAATAGTTTTTTTAGGAACTCCCGTTTTTGCCGTGAACGCTTTAACGGCGATACACGCAAAACATGAAATTGTAGC